>CAXNGD010000195.1:0-5699 GCA_964201575.1 Acetobacterales bacterium
CCAGCAGCCGCTCCACAAGGGACCGCAGCTCGCCAGGCGATAGACCTTCAATCTCAACAGGTGCTGCCACGCCGACGTTGAATCAGGTCCGCCCGCGTCGGGGGAATCAAAATCACAACAGGCCGCCCGGGGTTTTGCCCCGGCTACGCATGCCGTATTTTTAGGCATTCTGATGGAGCCGCTGATTCTTCGACATTTGCAGCCGGGCAGCCGGGGTTGCCCACAAACTTATCCACAGAAACGGTGGATGAATCTCCGATCGCGCCCGGGCCTGCTTGAGCCGGGCTGCGGTGCCGCCTAAAGCTGGGGCGCATGAGCGAAAATGAGGGTCCGAACGCGGCAGACGCGCTCCCTGAACCGGCGCCGCAGGGTGCCACAGCCATGGTACCGAAGGGCGTGCAGGTCATTGAGACGGCGCTTGAGACGATGCCGCTGTCGCCCGGCGTGTATCGGATGCTGGCAGCCAATGGCGATGCGCTTTACGTGGGCAAGGCGCGCTCGCTGAAGAAGCGGGTGACCAGCTATGCCCAGCTGGCACGGCTGCCGGAGCGGCTGCGGCGGATGGTCAACGAAACGGTCTCGATGGAGATCGTCACGACGCATACCGAGGCCGAGGCGCTGTTGCTGGAGGCCAACCTGATCAAGCGGCTGAAGCCGCGCTACAACATCGTGCTGCGCGACGACAAGTCGTATCCCTGGCTGGTGCTGACCGAGGACCACCCGTATCCGCAGATTGCCAAGCATCGCGGGGCGCGGGTGCGCAAGGGGAGCTATTACGGGCCGTTCGCCTCGGCCTGGTCGGTGAACCAGACGGTCACGGCGATGCAGCGGGTGTTTCTCCTGCGCTCGTGCCGCGATACCGTGTTCCGCAACCGGACCAGGCCCTGCTTGTTGCATCAGATCAAGCGCTGTTCGGCGCCGTGCGTGGGACGGATCAGCGAGGCCGACTATGCCGGGCTGGTGGACCAGGCGCGGGCATTTCTTTCGGGCAAGGCGAGTTCGGTGCAGAAGGACCTGGCCACCGAGATGGAGGCGGCGGCCGAGGCGCTGGAGTTCGAGCGGGCGGCGGCGGTGCGCGACCGGATCCGGGCGCTGACCAGCGTGCAAGGCACGGATGTGATCAATCCGGCCAGCCTGACCGATGCCGATGTCATCGCGGTCTGGCAGATTGCCGGGCAGAGCTGTGTCCAGGTGTTCTTCGTGCGCGGCGGGCGCAACAACGGCAACCGGGCGTATTACCCGACGCATACCAAGGGAGAGGAGGCGCCGGAGGTTCTGGCCGCCTTCATCGCCCAGTTCTACGACGACAAGCCGCCGCCACCTTTGGTGCTGTTGAACCATTCCCTGGTCGAACAGGACCTGATCGCGGAGGCGCTGACGATCAAGTCAGGAAGCTTTGGTAGGGCAAACAGCTTTGGGAGTGGGAAGAAGATCGAGATCGCGGTGCCACAGCGCGGGGAGAAGCACGCGGTGGTCGGGCATGCCGAGATCAATGCGCGTGAGGCGTTGGAGCGCAAGCTGGCCGAGACGGCGGGGCAGGCCAAGCTGCTGGAGGCGACTGCGGCGCTGTTCGACCTGCCGGGGCCGCCGGAGCGGATCGAGACCTATGACAACTCGCACATCATGGGGTCGAATGCGTATGGCGTGATGGTGGTGGCGGGGCCGGAGGGATTCCGCAAGCAGGCATATCGCAAGTTCGCCATCAAGAGCGCGATCACCCCGGGGGACGATTTCGGCATGATGCGCGAGGTGCTGACCCGGCGCTTTGGGCGGGCGTTGAAGGAGGAGGAGGCCGGGCAGGAGACGGAGTGGCCCGACCTGGTGCTGATCGATGGTGGCATCGGCCAGTTGACCGCGGCGCAGGCGATCCTGGACGAGCTGGGGATTGATGACGTGCTGCTGGTGGGGATCTCCAAGGGGCCGGACCGGGATGCCGGGCGCGAGTGGTTCCACCGCACCGGCAAGCCAGCCTTCCAGCTGCCGCCGCGCGACCCCGTTTTGTATTTCCTGCAGCGGCTGCGCGATGAGGCTCACCGGTTTGCCATCACCACCCACCGGGCCGGGCGAAGCAAGGCGCTGGTGACCAGCGAGCTGGACGAGATCCGCGGGATCGGGCCCGGACGCAAGCGCGCGTTGCTGAACCATTTCGGCTCGGCGCGCGGGGTGAAACAGGCGGGGCTGGGCGATCTGGAAGCGGCGCCAGGCGTGTCCAAGGCGATCGCGCGGCTAGTGTATGCACATTTCCATCCCGGCGCCTGGGTTGAGGGGTGAGCGTGGCAGGGTCGGGACGCACCGCGCTGGTGGTGGTAGGTCCCAGCCGGTCCGGCAGCTCGGCATTGGCTCGAGTGTTGAACCTGTGCGGCGCCGCGCTGCCTGCCACCTTGCTGCCGGGCGGGGCGGGCAATGAAGCCGGGCATTTCGAGCCGGCACGGCTGGTCGCACTGCACGACCGCATCCTGGCCGGACAGGGAGCCACCTGGTGGGAACCGCTGCCGCTGCCGACGGACTGGCTGCTGAGTGCAGCCGCCGAGGCGCACGCTATCGGGATCGCCGAACTCATCGCCGAGGAATACGGCGCGGCGCCGCTGATCCTGATCAAGGATCCGCGCCTGTGCCGACTGCTGCCGATCACTCTGCGTGCGCTCGACATTCTCGGGATTGCTGCGCGGATCGTGCTGTGCGTCCGCGACCCAGGCGAGTCAGCACGCTCACCGACGCGGCGTGACGGCACCGACCCCTTGACCGCCGAATTGCTGGTGGTGCGCGACCTGCTGGGCATGGAGGGCTTCAGCCGGGCGGCACCGCGGGTCTGGTCGGGCTATGCTGGGCTGTTGGCAGATTGGCGGGGCACGATGACCCATATCGCCGGCGGCCTGGGGGGGGGCCTGGCCTTCGATGGACGCCGCGGAAATCGAGCAGTTTCTTGATCCAGGGCGACGCCACGAGGCGCTTGCCGGCACCCGCTCGGCGGGTCCGCTGGCGCTGCGGCTCTGGGCGGCCTGTCAGCTTGGCGTGGCTGGCGATGACGCAGCCGCGCGCGCGGCATTCGACCCGGTGCGGGCGGTCAGCGACGAGCTGGACCGTCTCTCGGCGCCATTGCTCAACGCAATCTGGTGGCAGCGGGCGCAGCTTCGAACACTGGCGGCGGATCGAGACCCGATGTGAACTGACGGGACGTGCCGCAGTCGGCACGGTCATTCTCGTTGCCGCCTTGCTCCCTGGCGCTGCATCGGCCATGAGTCCGGACCCGACGGAATGCGCATGTCCGATCCGAATGCCCCCCTGCCCTGACTGGGCATATCGACCAGGCCGACCGGTTCTCCTTGACCGGATGGGCGATGGATGCGGCGCGTCCGGGGGTTCCCGTCGAGCTCGAGCTGGTGCTGGATGGCGAGGTGGTGGGATGCTTCACCGCTGATCGCCATCGGCCCGATCTCGAACAGGCTGGGCTGGGCGATGGACGGCACGCGTTTCAGGTGCAGATGCCGGGCGGGTTGTCGCTGCATGACGAGCGGACGGTGGCGTTGCGCCGGGTGGGTGACGGGGCGGCCGTGCCGGGCTCGCCAGTGGTGATGGCACGGACGCCGCTGGTGGGCGAGACCGCGCGGCGAGTGCTGGCGGAAGCGGTCGATGCCGCGGTGCTGGACGCTGACCAGCCGGCATTGGAGGCATTGCTGGCAGAGTTGGCGGCTGCGTTGGCCGATCGGCTTCCGCAGCCGCAGGCACATCACGCGGCGTTGCTGGAACGATGGGGAGCAGCGCGTGCGGTTCCGCCGGACCGGCAGCGTCGGCGTGCACTGGTCATCGACGAGTCGATTCCGGATCCCGATCGCGATGCGGGTTCATCGGCGATCCTGTCGCACATGGTGGCGCTGCGGCGGCTGGGACATGATGTCGAGATCGTGCCGGCGCATGGCGTGGACGCGGACGAAGCGGCGCGGGCACGGATGGCTCCGGCCGGGTTCGTGGCCTGGGTTGGTTCGGTGGAGGAGGTTCTGCGCCGCGCCGGCGATTCCTATGCCGTGGTCTATGTGCACCGTCTGGCGGTAATGCTGAAATATGGCGCGCTGATCCGGCGGTGGTGCCCCGGCGCACGGCTGCTGTATTGCGTGGCTGACCTGCACCACATGCGCGCCGAACGTGAAGCGGCGCTGGTTACCGGCGTTGCCGGCAACGCGCAGATTGCCGATCTGCGCGAGGCCGAGTTGGCGGCGATTGCTGCCGCCGATGCGCCGATCACCCATTCAACCGTGGAACAGGCGCGGCTGGCGGCACTGCTGCCGGGGGTGCGGGTCCATGTGGTGCCGTGGGAGGTCGGGCTGCCGCCACCCGTTGGCAGCGCGGCGCGACGGTCCGGCGTGGCGTTCGTCGGCAGCTTCGGCCATGCGCCCAACCGTGATGCCGCATGGGAGTTGCTGGAGACGGTGATGCCGCTGGTATGGGCGCAGGACCCGTCGATCCGGTTCCTGCTGGCCGGGAGCGGGATCGCGCCTGCGTTACGCGAGGCGGCGGCCGGAGCGCACGGTCCAGTGGAGGTATTGGGACAAATCCCCACTCTCGGCGATCTGTGGGCACGGGCATTGGTGTCCGCCGCACCGCTGCGGTTCGGGGCTGGAATCAAAGGCAAGGTGCTGGACAGCCTGGCCGCCGGGATACCGTGTCTGTGCACGACGATCGCCGCCGAAGGGCTGGGGCTTGCAGGCTCCTTGGCCGAATTGGTGCAGGACGATCCGTCGGCGATGGCGCGCGAGATCGTCCGGTTGCACCGCGATCCCGCCGCGGTCGACCGGCTTGGTGCCGAGGGGCGCGCATATATCGGCGCGCAGTACCAGGCGGCTGCGGTGGATAAGACACTGGCTGCCGCCTTGGGGCGTGACGTTGCGATTGAAGGATAGGGTCAATGAACGACATCCCGGCCATCGACGGCATTGCCATCCCGACGTCCGACATGATCGCGATGACCCGGCGCGAACTCGCGCCGTGGATCGCAACCACGCCGGTGTTCGCGCGCAGCGGCATCACGGCGGGACCCGACGGCGCCATGCTCAGATTCAAGTTCGAGCTGTTGCAGAACGCCGGCACGTTCAAGGCACGCGGCGCATTCGCCAATATCCTGGCGCTGGACGATGAACAGAAGGCACGCGGGGTCACGGCGATCTCGGCCGGCAACCATGCCATTGCGGTGGCATATGCGGCAGAGAAGCTGGGCGTGCCGGCAAAGGTGGTCATGCTTGCGAGCGCCAATCCGGCACGGCTGGCGCTCGCCCGTGCCTATGGGGCCGATGTGCTGCTGGCGCCGGACGGGGCCACCGGCTTTGCCATGGTCGCGGATCTGCAGGCCAATGAGGGCAGGTTCTTCGTGCACCCGTTCAACGGCCTGCGCACCATCCTCGGCACTGCGACACTTGGCGCCGAATGGGCGGAGCAGAGTGCGGGTCTCGACGCGTTGGTCCTGCCGATTGGCGGGGGCGGCTTGGCCGCTGGGGTCGCGACCGCGTTCAAGCTGGCGATGCCCGGACTGGCCATCTATGGCGTGGAACCCACGGGTGCCAACGGGATGTCGCGCAGTTTCGCCACCGGTGGGCCGGTCAAGATGGGGACGATGAGTTCGATCGCCGACAGCCTGTGCGCGCCACATACTGAAGGGCACCTCTAAGAATCCGAATTTCCGCCCCCGCCTGACCCGCTCTGTGTCACGA
>CAXNGD010000196.1:0-5651 GCA_964201575.1 Acetobacterales bacterium
GGCCGCCAGCCTCAACGACCGCCCCAGGAAAACGCTCGACTACGCCACTCCAGGCGAGCAGTTTGCCAGCCTTCTCGCTGCCGCAGCCGCGGCAGGAAACACGCCCCCCGGCGACGTTCGCTCCCAAACTTGAATCCGCCAACCAAAAAACTTTTATCCGTTTTGCGTGGCGCTGACGGGGTGGGCATGCGGCCAGGGGATGAAAGTTTTTGCTTCTTTTTTCAAAAAGAAGCGCTTGCTTTCTTTGCCGCACGCCGCCGGCGCAGCACGTGCCAGCCGACCAGCGCCACGCCGATGGCAACCAGCCCGCCCATCACCTGATTCTGTGTGACCCCCGCCTCATCCACGCCGCGCGCCGCGGCATAGCCCGGCAACAGGATCAACGGCGCCCAGACAATCGCCGAGGCGACATTGGCCAGCTGGAAATGCCGTTCCCGCATCCGCGCCACCCCGGCGATCAAGGGCGCCACCGCGCGCGCCGGTCCCAGGAAGCGGCCAAAGAACACCGCAGCCCAGCCGAAGCGCCGGAACAGCAGCAGGGTGCGGGCATAGCCGCGGCGCTGGCTGCGCGGCAGGATCCGCCGCACCAGGCGGTTGCCATAGGCGCGCGACAACCAGAAGCCCACGGCGTCGCCAGCAATAGCCCCCGCGATGGCCGAGGCGATCACCGGTATCGGCTCCAAGGTGCCCGCGCCCATCAGTGCCCCGGTGGCCAGCAACAGCACGGTCGATGGCACCAGCAGGCTGATGCCCGGCAGCGACTCCAGGAAGGTGATCAGGAACACCACCAGCGGCGCCCAACCGCTCGCTGCCGCCAGCCACTCCTGCAATGTCTCGACCATCCGCCACTCCCGCGCCACCGGTGCGATATGGCAGGGCGGACCGGCATTTCCAACCCGGCACGCGCAATCGCGTAATAGAATGGAAACCGGGATTCAGGCGATGTCGGCGACCGCCGCGTGCCAGCGCCGGATCGCGGCTATGTGCTCCGCATAGCTGCGCCCGGCGATGCGCTTGTGGTGGTTGCGGTTGAAAGTGGTGTTCAGCGTCACCCGCTCCACCCCCGCCTGTGACCAGAACTGCACCTCGCGCCGCCACTCGGCCTCGCTGCCTTCGCCCATCGAGGTCCAGACCTCCAGCCCCACCTGCCGCCCGGCGGCGTCAGCCAGCCGCTTGAGCTTGTCGAACTCGGCCACCGCCGCCTCACCCGGCGGATAGGAATTCATCATCCAGCCATCGCCCAGCCGCGCGATGCGCTGCAGCGTCACATCCATGTGGCCGCCGAACCACACGGGGATCCTGCCCGAGGCCGGGCGCGGATTGATGCCGGCATCGTCGATGGTGTGCCACTTCCCCTTGAAGCTGACATGCGGCGCGGCCCACAGCGCCTGCATCACCTCAATCTGTTCCTCGGAGCGGCGGCCGCGATTGTGGAAGTTCTCGTTCAGCCCGACGAACTCGACGGGGTTCCAGCCGACGCCGATGCCAAGCCGGAAGCGCGCGCCGCAGAGCACATCCAGGTCCGCTGCCTGCTTGGCCACCAACGTTGCCTGGCGCTGTGCCAGGATCAGCACCTGGGTGGAGAAATGGATCTTGCGGCACGCCCCAGCCAGGAATCCAAACGCCACAAAAGGGTCATGAAACGCATCGGCGGAGGTATTGCGGCTGCCCCAATCCGGCCGGCTGGCCACGTTCACCCCCAGCACATGGTCCGGCAGCATCAGGTCATGATAGCCGATCTCCTCGGCCAGCAGCGCGAAGTCGCGCAGCACGCCGGGCTCGGCCCCGAGATCCGTTGCCGAAAATGCCACACCCAGTTTCATCGCCTGATCCCCCATGGTTGTTCGATCAGAGCGACTCTATAGACTGGACGAAGTCCGCCATAGGCCACATGTGACGGCGGATCATTGGGGAACGGAAGCATGCTCAAGCTCGGGTACAAGGCGTCGGCCGAACAATTCGCGCCCAGCAAATTGCTGGATTTCTCGATCATGGCCGAGCAATGCGGCTTCGACTCCGTCTTCATCAGCGACCACTTCCAGCCCTGGAAGCATATCGACGGCCACGCCATCTTCTCGCTGGCCTGGCTCGGCGCACTCGGCGCCCGCACCCAGCGCATCGTCATGGGCACCTCGGTGCTCACCCCCACTTTCCGCTACCACCCCTCCGTCGTCGCCCAGGCCTTCGGCACGCTGGGCGCCATGTTCCCCGAGCGCGTCATCCTCGGCATCGGCACCGGCGAGGGGCTGAACGAAGTGCCCGCCACCGGCATGCACTGGCCCGACTTCAAGGAACGCTTCGCCCGGCTGCGCGAATCCGTCACCCTGATGCGCCGCCTGTGGAGCGAGGAGCGCGTCTCCTTCGAAGGCCAGTTCTACAAGACCGAGAACGCCACCATCTATGACCGGCCGGAGAAGATGGTGCCGATCTACGTGGCCGCCGCCGGCGCCATGATCGCCAAATATGCCGGCCGCGGCGGCGACGGCCTGATCTGCACCAGCGGCAAGGCCGTCGACCTCTACACCGAGACCCTGCTGCCGAACGTGCTCGAAGGCATCGCCGCCGGCGGCACCCCCAAGCCGGACTATGACCGGATGATCGAGGTGAAGGTCTCCTTCGACACCGACCGCGCCCGCGCCCTGGAAGACACCCGCCACTGGGCCGCCCTGGCGCTCACGCCCGAGGAGAAGATGACGGTGGAGGACCCCGTCAAGATGGCCGCCCTGGCCGACTCGCTGCCGATGGAGCGCGTTGCCAAGCGCTGGATCGTCTCCGACGACGCCGAACAGCATGTCGAAAAGATCGCCTGGTATGTCGGCCTGGGCTTCAACCACCTGGTCTTCCATGCCCCGGGGCCGGACCAGGCGCGCTTCCTCAAGCTGTACGGCGAGACCGTCCTGCCGCTCCTGCGCAAGAAGTTCGGCTGACCCGTGGCCGCGTCGCTCTCGCTGCATGCCTTGCCGGGCATCCCGATGGTGCAGCCGGGCGATGACCTGGCCGCCCTGATCGAAGCCGGGCTGGCGCGCGCCGGCCTGGTGCTCCAGCCCGGAGACGTGCTGGTGCTGGCGCAGAAGATCGTCTCGAAAGCCGAAGGCCGCATCATCGATGTCGCCGATGTCGTGGCCTCGCCCGAGGCGATCGAACTGGCCGTGGTGACGCAAAAGGACCCGCGCGCCATCCAGGTCGTGCTGGACCAGTCCGTCCGCGTGGTGCGCGCCCGGCCGAACCTGATCATCGTCGAGCACAAGCGGGGCTGGGTGATGGCCAATGCCGGCGTCGACCACTCCAACGTGGCGCCGCAGGATGGCACCGACCGCGTGCTGCTGCTGCCGCTCGACCCCGACGCCAGCGCCGAGGCCCTGCGCGCCCGCCTCGCGCCATCGGTCGGCGGCCCGCTCGGCATCGTCATCTCCGACAGCTTCGGCCGGGCCTGGCGCCGCGGCACCGCCGGCATCGCCATCGGCGCCGCCGGCCTGCCCGCCCTGGTCGATCTGCGCGGCAACCCGGACCTGTTCGGCCGCATCCTCGAAGTCAGCATCTCAGGCTTTGCCGACGAGATCGCCGCTGCTGCCTCGCTGGTCCAAGGCCAGGGCGACGAGGCGCAACCCGTCGTCCTCGTCCGCGGCCTGTCCTGGAGCCAACCCGCCATGGGCGCCGGCCATCTGGTCCGCCCGCCGCAGGAAGACCTGTTCCGATGACACGCGACCTCGTCCTCGCCCTCTCCGGCGGCGTCGGCGGCGCCAAGCTCGCCCTCGGCCTGTCGCATGTCGTCGCCCCCGAGAACCTCCTCATCGTCGCGAATACCGGCGATGATTTCGAGCATCTCGGCCTGTCGATCTCGCCGGACATCGACACCCTGACGTACGCCCTCGCCGGCCTCGACAACCAGATCCTCGGCTGGGGACGGCGCGACGAGACCTGGTCGTTCATGGAAACCCTTGGCGCCCTCGGCGGCCCCGCCTGGTTCCGCCTCGGCGACCGCGACCTCGCCCTGCACGTCCAGCGCACCCTGCGCCTGAAAGCCGGCGACAGCCTCGCCGCCATCACCGCAGACATCACCGCCCGCCTCGGCATCGCCGCCCGCATCCTGCCGATGTCAAACGACCCCGTCCGCACCCGCGTCGACAGCGACGAGGGCATACTCGACTTCCAGGATTACTTCGTCGGCCGCCAGTGCAGGCCGGTCGTAAAATCCTTCCACTTCGCCGGCGCCGAAGCCGCCACCCCGCACCCCGACTTCCTCGCCGCCCTGCAAAACCCCCGCCTGCGCGCCGTCATCATCTGCCCGTCCAACCCGTTCATTTCGGTCGAGCCGATCCTCGCCCTGCCCGGCATCCGCGCCGCCCTGGCCGCCTGCCCCGCCCCCGTCGTCGCCGTCTCGCCCATCATCGGCGGCAAGGCGGTCAAGGGCCCAACTGCAAAGATGATGACCGAGCTTGGCATCATCCCCAGTGCCGCCGCCGTCGCCCAGCGTTACGGCCACCTGCTCAACGGCTACATCATCGACACAAAGGACGAAGCCGAAGCCCAGGGCCTCGCCCTGCGCACCGTCCTCGCCCCAACCCTGATGACCACGCTGGACGACAAGATCGCCCTGGCCAGAACCGCCCTGGATCTCGCGGACTCCCTATGACCGGCATCTGGGCCGTCATCCCGGTCAAGGAACTCGACGGCGCCAAACAACGCCTGGCCGGCTTCCTCAGCCCGGACGAACGCCACCGCCTCGCCGTCACCATGCTCGAAGAAGTCCTCGCCGCCCTGGCCAGCGCGACGCGCCTCGCCGGCGTCGCCCTGGTCACCCTGGACCCGCACGCCACCGCCATCGCCCGCCAGCACAACTGGCGCGTCATCACCGAAGGTGCCCGCACCAGCCACACCGGCGCCGTCGATGCCGGCCGCACCATCCTGGCCGCCGAGGGCATCCCCGGCATCCTCACCCTGCCCGGCGACATCCCCGCCACCACCGGCGCCGAGATCGACGCAGCGCTGGCCGCCCACCAGGCCTTCACACCCCCTGGCTTCACAATCGTCCCCGCCCATGACGAGCAAGGCTCCAACACCGTCATCGTCTCGCCCCCGCTGGCCGTCAAACTCCGCTTCGGCGACAACTCCTATTTCCCGCACCTCGACGCCGCCCGCGCCGCCGGCATCACCCCGACCATCATCCAGCAGCCGGGCATCGCCATGGATATCGACCATCCGGCGGACCTCGCCACCTTCCTGCGGCTGCCGCAGTCGATGGGCACCCGGACGCGGGCGCTGCTCGAGGCGATGGGTGTGCCGGCGCGACTGAGCCAGTAAGAAAGACGTTCTTTTTTGAAAAAAAGAACCAAAAAACTTTTATCCACTTGCACCAGAGCCAGCCGGTAGAGCACGCTCCAAATGGATAAAGGTCGGCGGATTCAAGTTTGGGAGCGAACGCCGCCGGGAGGCCCTATAGGATAGGGTGTCCCGATGGGTTCTCACCGACGCGCGCTGACGATTGTTGATCGGACGACGATTGAGCTTCGTGTGCAGGACGGCTGGAGCGTGCGGGCGATAGCTGCGGCTCTGGCCCGTTCTGCGGGAACGATATCTGACGAGATTGCGCGGCATCACTGCGCCGGTGTCGGGTATCGGGCCGACGCGGCGGTCGCTGGGGCTGCTGCGTC
>CAXNGD010000197.1:0-5645 GCA_964201575.1 Acetobacterales bacterium
CGCCGCACGACACCGCCCGATCGAGACGGCAAAAATCATCTCAAGCACGGCTTCGACCATCCTACGCCGCGCCACAGATCACCAACCAACTCAATCGATACTCGTGCAGACCGAATGATCAGTTACTCCACTCCGACAGGCTGCTAGCGGCGATGTCCAGCTCGCAGGATAATGCGCGGCTGCGCACCTGCCTCGGGGGGCTGGAGCCGCGGGCGCGCCAGGGCATCACCTTGGCCTTTGTCCATGGCATGTCGCATCCCGAGGTTGCCGGGCGCATGGATCTGCCGCTCGGAACGGTCAAGTCACTGATCCGTCGCGGTCTTTTGAATTTACGGGAGTGCATGTCGTCATGAGCGCGCGGGGTCCGACAAATTCCCTGGCCCACGACGCGGAGGGCCTAGACGTGCTGGCCGGCGAGTATGTCCTTGGCATGGTTGATGCGCGGACGGCCGCCTCGGTTGCGCGCGCGCTGCCGGATGATGCCGAGCTTCGCCAGGCGGTGGAAGCCTGGGAGGACCAGTTGACCGGGCTGGCCGATGTCATTCCCCAGGAGGCGCCGCCGCCGGAGTTGTGGGACCGCATTGCCGCATGCCTTCCGGCGGAGACTGGGCAGCCGGCTGCCATCGCACGGCAACAGCGCGCCAAACCCGACGAATCGCGCGGCTTTGCGTGGCTGTGGCGCGCCTGGGCGGTGGGCGCCACGGTGGCCACGGTGGCGCTCGCGGGCGTCGCCATCGTGCAGACCCAGCGGCACGACCGGCTCGAGGCATCGCTGGTGCGGCCTTACATCGATCGTGCCAATCCCGGCCAGCCCGCGCCCGTGTTCGCCGCTCCGCTGCCAACGGCACCGGCCCAGGAGCAACAGGCGATCACCGCACCGCCCTCGGGGGCGCCCCAGCTCTCGGTTTCGCCTTCGATGGCCCAATCGCCGCCCGCTCAACCTCCGGCTACAGTGGCAGCGCCCGCGCTGGTACCGCCGGCGCACGGCCCTGTTGTGCTTCCGGCGACCGCGCCGGATTCAATCGGGGTGACGCGCCCCTTGTCGGGTGGCGAGGGCACAACGACGGTCCGACCGTCATCAGGGGACGGAACCAGCACGATCCGGCGCTGACATGGAGCGGGACAACTATCGGGAGATGATCTGCTAGCGATGGCTGCTGAGTCCGAGCTCAATGACTTGCTGCAGGGTGTTGCGTCCGGTGACCGGAACGCGCTGAAGGCGGTGTATGCCCGCCAATCCACCCGGCTGTTCGGGGTGGCAATGGCCATTTTGCGCGATCGCGCCGCCGCGGCGGATGTGATCCAGGATGCTTTCCTGAAGATCTGGCAGCGCGCCGATCAGTTCGACCCCGCCAGAGGCGACGGATCGGCCTGGCTCGGCCGGATCGTGCGCAATCGGGCGTTGGATTTCGCGCGGTCCCGCGGGCGCGAGGTGTTGTCCGACGATCCCAATCTGGGTGATGGCGCCATCGCCGCGGATGCGCTGGACGTGTTGACCGCCAACGAGGAAGGCCGGCGGCTGCATCACTGCTTGGAACAGCTTGACCAGAAGAACCGAGAGGGCGTGGTGCTGGCATTCGTGCACGGCTTGTCGCATCCCGAGATCGCCGCCCGGCTTGGCCATCCGTTGGGCACGGTGAAGTCCTGGATCCGTCGCCGCCTGCTCAGCTTGCGGACCTGCCTGTCATGAGCGATCGCACTCCCATCCCCGATGAGCCGGAGGCGCGCGAGCTGCTGGCTGGCGAGTATGTGCTCGGCACGTTGGATGCACGCCAGTCCGCCGCTGTCGAGCAGGCGTTGATGCAAGACCCCGCGCTTTCCGCGTCCGTTGCCGCCTGGGTGAGTCGGCTTGGCCCGCTGACGCTGCTGGCGCCGCCCGAGGCTCCGCCGCCGGGGCTGTGGGAGCGGATCGAGGCCAGTTTGCCCGGCTCGGCGGACGATGCGATGGCGCGGCCGCGCCTGTCCTGGCGCTCGCCCGTCTGGCTCTGGCGCGGCTGGGCGATTGGTGCCTCGCTGGCCGCGGCGGTGTTTGCCGGCATCGCCTTCGTGCCGCGTGCCGAGAAGCCCGCCTACATGACGGTGCTGGTCAGCGACCGCGCGGCGCCCGCCTGGATCGCGCGGGCCGACCGAAGCGGCGGCCTCACCCTGGCCGCGGTGCGTCCGGCCTTTGGCGATCCGCAGCCGCCGGCGCCGGACGGGCGGGTGATGCAGCTTTGGGCCCTGCGTCCCGGTGATGCCGCGCCGACCAGCCTGGCGTTGCTGCCGCGCACGCCGGGACCGGTGAACATTCCGGCGCCGGCGCTGCGTCCGGGGCCTGACATGCTGATCGAGATCTCGCTTGAGCCCGCGGGCGGCTCACCGACCGGACGGCCGACCGGCCCGATCCTGTTCTATGGCCGCCTGATCGAGGCGCCGCCCAACTGACGTTTTGCCGACGAGGAGGCTGGATATGGCTCTGCGCTTAATGCTCGCCGCCGCCCTGTCAATGGGCGTCTCACTGGGAGTCGGCGCCACGGTGCTGGCGTTGTGGCCGGAGCCGCCGCTGGAGCGGGTGATGCCGCGCGCCGAGGCGGCATCCGGCCGTGCCGAGGCCTTGGCGCAAGCGGCTTCGTGCGCGCCGAGCCAGCCGCAGCGCGTGCCGGCCGACATCTGACGGAAATTTCTGCCGGTGCTGCATCCGCGGGCGCGCAACCCGCGTAGCGGAGATGTCGGGGCGCTGATGCCCCCCAATTCGCAATGGAGAATGTCCGATGATGCGCGCTGCTCTTGCCATGCTGGCTGGTGGCCTGATCGCCGCCGCCGCCCCCGCCCCCGCCAACGCCGCCACGATCTGGGCACTTGATGCCGCTGGCGGCTTGGCCCGGATCGATGCCAACACCCGCAAGGCGATGCCGGCGATGATGGTGAAGGGTGTCGACGGCGCGCTCCTGTCCATTGCCGTGCGCCCCGCCGACGGCAAGCTCTATGGCCTCACCGCCAAGGGCCAGCTGGTCACCATCGACCCCGCCACCGCGATGGCCACCCAGGTTTCCAAGCTGGACAAGCCGCTGGAGATGGGACCGCGTACCACGATCAACTTCAACCCGGTGGTCGACCGACTGCGCGTGGTGTCCAGGAACGGTGGCAACTGGCGCATCCATCCCGACACCGGGGCGGTCACGGTGGATGGCGGGCTCAAATACGCCGCCGACTCCGCCTATTCCGATGCCAAGCCGATGGTCACGACCGGCGCCTACTCGAACCATTTCGCCGGCACCAAGGAGACGGCGTTGTATACGCTGGACACCAAGCTCGGCCTGATGAACGTGCAAGCGCCGCCGAATGACGGGGTGCAGCAGCCGCGCGGCCGGTTGAACCTGACAGTTCCCGCCAGTGCCGGCTTCGACATCCTGGCCGACGGGCAGGGCGGCAATACCGGCTTCGTGGTGGCGGGCGGTGCACTGCACAGCATCGACATCAAGACCGGGCAGATGGCGACCCTGGGCCGCATCGCCGGACTCTCCGGCAAGGACGTGGTGTCCATCGCCGTCACGAAGTAGGCCACGCCGCACCGTCCTCGCCGGAAACGGCGGGGCTTCCGCATCCGTTCGCGCTGGGGCCGGGGCCTTCCTCCCCCAAGTTTCCCCGGGCCCCACTGGCGCAAGCGGGTGCGGAATGCTTCTCTGCGGGGAACAGACCTCGGAGAATGCCCGCCATGGACTACACCCCGCTGCGCATGGATGCCGCGCTGCCGCCGCTGCGCGTGAACCTGTATTCCGACACCCAGACAAAGCCGACGCCGGCGATGAAGGCGGCGATGATGGCCGCCGAGGTCGGCGACGAGCAGTTCGGCTGGGACCCCACCACCACCCTGCTACAGGAGCGCATGGCCGCCCTGATGGGCAAGGAAGCAGCCCTGTTCCTGCCCAGTGGCACGATGTGCAACCAGATTGCCATCGCCACCCATTGCCGGCCGGGCGACGAGATCCTGGCGCATGAGACCGCCCATATCCTGACCAGCGAGGGCGGCGCGGTAGGTGCGATCACCGGCGCGCAGATAACCGGGCTGAAGGGCGTGCGCGGCCAGTTCGACGCCGACACGCTGCGCGCCGCGATCCGGCCGAAGACCCGCTATTCGCCGCCGCAGACACTTTTGGAGATCGAGCAGACCGCCAATTCCGGTGGCGGGTCGGTGTGGAACGTCGAGACGATCAACCAGCTCTGTGCCATCGCCCATGAAAACGGCATGTCCACCCACATGGACGGGGCGCGGCTGATGAACGCCTGTGTCGCCGCCGGGGTGTCGGCCAAGGACATGGTGGCCGGCATGGACAGCCTGTGGCTCGACTTCACCAAGGGGTTGGGCACCGGCGTCGGTGCCGTGCTGGTTGGCTCGAAGGAGTTCATAGGCGCGGCCTGGCGCTGGAAGCAGCGGCTCGGCGGGTCGATGCGCCAGTCCGGCATGCTCGCCGCCGGCTGCATCCACGCGCTGGACCACCACATCGACCGGCTGGCCGACGACCACGCCAACGCCAAGCGCCTCGCCCGCGGCCTGGGCCAGGTGCCGGGGATCATCCCGGAGGAGCCGGAGACCAACCTGGTGTTCTTCAACACCGAAGGCACCGGCATGACCGCCGCCCAGCTCTCCGATCGCGCGCGCATGCATGGCGTGGCGGTTTCGACCAACGGCAAATACCGTGTGCGTGCCTGCACGCATCTCGATATCACCGCGGCGATGATCGACGAGGCGGTCCAGGGGATCGGCGCGGCGGTCAAGGCGGCCTGACCGTCTGGCGGCATGCGGGAGGGTGACGTCCCTCCCGCGATCGGACCAGGCTTGGGACTGTAGCGATATGGCTTGCGGCTGACGGCCCATCACGTTTCAGCACAGGTAGAAACCCATGGCACTCACGGTTTCCCAGGCACTGGCGGCCTTTGCCAGCGACACTTTGCCCAATGGCACCATCATCGCCGATACCGGGCGGCTGGTGGCCGAGAACATTGACGCCCTGTTGCCGTTGGTCACAGCCGGCAAGATCGCCGGCATCGAGCTGACCAATGGCGGCCGCCCGTCGATCGTGGTGACCTCGGCCCAGCGCACGGCAGATGCCACCGTGCTAGCCCTGATCACCACTCCGTTTACGCTGGAACAGCGCATCACCGCGGCGGCGGCGTCCGGCGCGACCCTGGAGACCGGGTTTCAGGCGTTGGGCGTCTGGGATACCGGGGCCAATATCGCTGCCAACCTGCCGGCGATTCAGGCGCTGTGGCGTGCGGGGACGCTTGGCATAGTTCGCCTGACCGACGGCAACCCAGTGTTCTCGCTGAGCGCCGCCCAGGTCGCCGCCAACATCGACGTCCTGCGCAGCATCGGCTCGCCCTTCACCATCGCCCTGACCGATGGCGGCACACCCACCATCAACCTGCCGGTATGGACAACCAGCAAGGATGCCTAAAACGAGGTGCTCAAGAGCATCACGACACCGTTCAACCTGACCCTGGATGGCCCGCTGCGCGCCAACACACTGGCCACGATTGTGGCGAATGCGGAGCGGGCGACCCTCGGTGACAACCCGGTGACCGCCAATCCGATCGCCCTGCTGGGCACCCTCAACACCACACAGCTGCCAAGCGGGCTCAAGATTCTTGACCTTCAGTCACGCCTG
>CAXNGD010000198.1:0-5641 GCA_964201575.1 Acetobacterales bacterium
TCGCCACCCGATACCTCGGCAACTACCTCAACTGGTTCCACCTCGCCACACTCAACCCAAACCCCAACAGCCAAGCCTGTCTCAGCGCAGCTCTCGGGCATAATCAGGCCGGAATAGCCCATGCATAGAGAGTGAGAACAGAGCCAAAATTTTTCGCCCGCCGACATCAGCCCCAGCGTCTGCTACCAAGGCCAGGACAAGACGACCCATCCCCCTTCAAATCGGCACGGAGCCCGCATGACCCGAACCCTCACCGTGGCCGCCGCCCAACTCGGCCCAATCCAACGCTCCGAAGGCCGCGACGTGGCCATCGCCCGCATGATCCGCCTGCTCGAACGCGCCCACGCCCGCGGCGTCGAACTCGTCGTCTTCCCCGAACTCGCCCTCACCACCTTCTTCCCGCGCCACTACCACGAGAACAAAGCCGACGCCGACCACTGGTTCGAATCTGCCATGCCCAGCAACGAAACCGCCCCCCTCTTCGCCGCGGCAAAGAAATACGGCATCGGCTTCCACCTCGGATACGCCGAACGCACCCAAGAGGGCCGCCACTTCAACACCGCCATCCTGGTCTCAAAGGACGGCGATATCCTGCTGAAATACCGCAAAGTCCACCTGCCCGGCCACGCCGAATTCGACCCGAAGCGCACCGTCCAACACCTGGAAAAACGCTACTTCGAAGTCGGCGATCTCGGCTTCCCCGTCATTCGCGCTCCCATGGGCAGCCTCGAAAACCTGAACATGGGCATGATGATCTGCAACGACCGCCGCTGGCCCGAAGCCTGGCGCGTCCTCGGCCTGCAGAAGGTCGAGCTGGTCATGTGCGGATACAACACGCCCAGCCTGAACATGTCCGCCCAAGGCTTCGAGGCCCACCATTTGCGCGTCTTCCACAGCCATCTCACGGTGCAAGCCGGCGCCTACCAGAACGCCACCTTCGCCGTGGCCACGGCAAAAGCCGGCACCGAGGATGGCTGCGAACTCTTCGGCCACTCCATCATCGCCAACCCGCAAGGCGAAATCGTCGCCATGGCCACCAGCTGGGACGACGAGCTGGTCACCGCCGACCTCGACCTGCGCCAGTGCGAACTCGGCCGCACCACCATCTTCGCCTTCGATAAGCACCGCCGCCCGGAAGCCTATGCCAGGATCACCAACCAGGTCGGCGCGGTCGACCCGCCAACCTGGCAGAAGCCCGCCTGAAAGAAGAAAGAAAAAAAGCGGTCACAAAGACACGAAGACACTAAGGAGTCACAAAGGCATCTCGCCTTGCCTTGCTTCTTTGTGCCTTTGTGTCTTTGTGGCCACTTTCTTGCTTTCTTGCTTGCCTACGGGCTGCTTTCCTGCGGCCCGTCACCCGCCGCGCCTACTTCCGAACCGGTGCCACCTTCGGCAGGTCTTCCTCCAGGATCGAGATGGTGAGCGTGAAACTCACCTCGCCATCCTCGTCATCGCGATGCAGCGTGCCGATGAACTCCTCGCCCACGCTGACCTCCACGCTGCCGCCCTTGCGCTTGGGCACATCGATATGAATGCGGCTGTTGCCCAGCGTCGCCCGCAGATAGGCCTGCACCCGGGCAATATCGGTTTCCTTCACGTCGTCCTCCTCGATTCCGGCGCTCGGTTTACCCTCCCGCACCTCCCATGTCATCACGCGGGATGGGCATCCGCCCCCTGCGGATAGGAAGTCCGGACGACATCGCCGAGCGGCACCGGCCAATCCACCAGCGCGGGGCCGGTCTTGCGCACCATGACGGTGGAGCACTCGAATCCGCCGGCATTCTCGAAATCGACGTTCGCATCGAGCAGTCCGCCGGAACGATATGCAGGAAGCGGCTCATGTCGGTCTTGATCACCTCGAAGCCGGTATAGCGGTTGAAGATGCCGGCCCAGGCGGCGTCGGAATAGCGCAGGAAGTCCCACGGCATGTCGTGCATCCCGATGGTCTGGTGGGTATGCACCAGCACGAACCCGCCCGGCCGCATGACGCGGTTCAGCTCGACCGCCACCTTCCACGGCATCAACAGGTGCTCAAAGACCGAGATGCTCATGGCAAAGTCGAAGCTGTCCGGCGCAAACAGCCGGGACAGCTCATGCGCATCGCCCACCACATCCACGCCGGGATCGGCCACGATGTCCAGAACGGTAACATCGCAATCCGGAAACAGCTCGCTGCGCTGGACCCGGCTGCGCGCGCGCCCGCCGATATCGAGCATCGCCGGCCGCGCCCCGGCCGCGGCCCGGTCCGCCACCGCGCGCTGGAACTCCGGCATCATGCTCCGCAGGTCGCCGGCCACCGCCGAGGGGATAAGCAACGCCAGCGCCCAGCGCGTCGGCTCGCCGTCATAGGACAGTTCCAGCTCGGTGCCCTCCACCGGACGCGCCCGATCGATCATCGCCTCAAGCACGAACTCCAGGCTGCCATCGTCCAGGAAACGCAGAATCTCCAGCTTTGCCGGCGGTGCCACGCCATCGCAAAGCAGCCGCGCGGAAAACAGCGCGCGCATCGTCGCCTCCGCGCCCCAGCGCGCCTCGTCCACCGCGGCCAGGCCACGCAGTCGCAGATAGGAGAAGAACAGGGTGCAGGCCTGCAACGACACCGCAATGACCGGCCCCGGTCCGACACCGCCCGTTGGCGCCGGCATCGCCGCCATGGCGGGCTGCCCACGCAACAGGCGGCGCGCCACGCGACGCAACAGAGACAGCTGGTGGCGGATCATCCCGTCACGCCTGGCAGAATGTCCTCGCCCTCGGAATAGGTCGGATACATCGTGTCGATCACCTCGGACAATTCCACCGTCCAGTCCACCTCGGCCGGCCCGATCTTGCGCACCAGCGCTTCGGAAGACATGTACCCCATCGTGTTCTCGGCATAGGCGGGTTGCGACGGATAGACCCGCGGCACCATGTGAACATGCAGCGACATGTCGGCGGCCACCACCTCGAAGCCCGTGCGCCGGTTGAACAGCGCGTGCCAGGCATTCTCCGAAAAGCGGAAGAAATCCCACGGCATGTCATGGATCGGCTGGCTCTGCGGCGCCCAGATATAGGCGTGCGCGCCGGGCTTGAGCACCCGGTTCATCTCGACCGCCGCCTTCCACGGCATCAGCAAATGCTCGTAGACCGCCAGGCTGGTGGCGAAGTCGAAGCTCTCGGGCGCGAAGTGCCGGCTGAGCTGATGCGCATCGCCCACCAAATCCACGCCGGGATCGGCGATGATGTCGAACACAGTGACGTCGCAATGCGGATAGTTCTCGCTCTTCTGGATCTTGCTGCGGGCCCGTCCGCCGACATCCAGCAGCGTTGGGCGGCGGCCCGACGTTTCGGCGAAGCGGGCGACGATGTCGTTGAAATCGGTCAGCTTGGTGCGCACATCGCGCGCCTGGGCGAAGAGCAGCACCGGCGGCATGTGGAAGCGCGACATCCCCTCCTGGAACCGGATATCCAGAAAGGTGCGGTCCATCGGCATGTCGCGCTGCACCAGCGCATCCAGTTCGAACTCCACCGCCCCGCTCGGCTGGACCGAGACGATGCGGCTGCGCTGCTCCGGTCGGGCGCCATCGACCTCGACGACCACGCTGATCCCCGCCCGGAGTGCCGCGTGGCTGAAGCGCTCGACCTCGGCGACCATCGCGTAGGCATGGATGCGCAGATAGCCGAAGAGGACCTGGCACTCGTCCAGGTCCAGCCCCGCCACGGGACCGCCGGGCCGCCCGGCCAACGCGGACGTCCCCAGCCCCAGGCGCCGCTGCAAGCCCCGCTTCAGCCGGCCCAGGGCCGGGCGGCCTGGAAAGTCAACCACGCGCCGCCGCCTGGCGTTGCCGCGAATGAGTGAAAATCGCCTTGAGTCTGAGCCATGTGCGGTCGCCGTTCACGTTCCGTTAATCCGGGCGAGTGTATCACCCGCGGGCAAAGGTAGGCACAAGTACGGCAAAATGCCGCGCCTCGGCGAACCGTCCCCCAGCGGAGCGCCAGCCCTTGCCAGGCTATGCC
The DNA here is from genome assembly GCA_964201575.1 of Acetobacterales bacterium. Classification (GTDB taxonomy): domain Bacteria; phylum Pseudomonadota; class Alphaproteobacteria; order Acetobacterales; family Acetobacteraceae; genus CAMDGX01. The sequence goes on from CAXNGD010000198.1 coordinate 3,994, forward strand.
GCCAGCTGCGCTGTCACACCGCGCGGCTGGCGTGTCGCCCGGGCGCGCCGTCCGCCAGGATCCCCAGCGCCTGGGCCACCCCGGTCTGGCATGGCTCGATCACCGGCACCCCGATCGCCGCCTCCACCGCCATCCGGTGCCCGGCCATGCCGGTGCAGCCCAGGATCACCGCCCCGGCCCCGCGCGCCACCAGTGCCCGCCCGGTCTCAATCAACGCCGCCCGCGTCGCCCGCGGGTCCAGCAGCGCCTCGATCGTGGTGTTCATGGCGATTTCCGCCGCGAGTTGCGCCTGCACCCCCATCGCCCGCAGCGCCAGGGCATGCCGCCCGATCGAGGCATCCACCAGCGCGATCACCCCGAAGCGCTCGGCCCGCATCATTGCCGCCGCCACCGCACAGCGGAACACCCCCAGCACCGGCCGGTCCGTCACCTCGCGCACCGCCTCGATCCCCGGATCCGAGGCACAGGCCACGACGAACACATCCGCCGCTGCATCCGCCACCGCCCGGCACAGCGGCCCGACCGCCGCGTGCCAGTCGCGCCATGAATAGATCCCGGGCGGTCCGTCGGCCACAGTCACCACATCGATCGCCGGACCGCCGGCGCGGCGCAATCCGGCCACCGCGGCATCGATGCCAGTGGTGCATGGTCCGCTGGAATTCGGGTTCAGCACCAGGATACGTGCGCCGGCAATGCCTGCCATGATAAACTCGCTTCGCACTCGGTGTGCTTGTACGGTATATGTTGCACCGCACCATGGGGCTGCACGGATGCATTCCGCATCACGCTTAGACCCAGCCGCCACCGGAGGGTAGACCCTTGCCCGAAATTGCTGTTCCGGTCCGCTGGCGTCCGGCCGATGCCGAAGCGCCATCCGAAGGCCAGGCTGCCGCGGACCCGATGCCGGCGATGTCGACGGCGATGCTGCGCGGCGCGCGCGGGCACTGCCCGTCCTGTGGCCAGGGCCGGCTATTCCGCGGTTGGCTGCGGGTTGCCGATACCTGTCCGCATTGCGACGCCCCGCTGGCCCAGGTGCGCGCCGATGACGCACCGCCCTATTTCACCATCTTTGCCGTGGGTCATGTAGTGATCCCCGGCATGCTCTGGCTGGAGCGCGCCCATGCGCCGGAACTGTGGGTCCATACCGCGATCTGGGTCCCGCTGACGCTGGTGCTGGCGCTCGGGTTGATGCGGCCGGTCAAGGGGGCGACCATCGGGCTGATGCTCAAGCTCGGCTTCGGGCGCTCATCGGGCCATGCCTGACCGAGCCATGCCTGACCGAGCCATGCCTGACCGGGCCGCTGCCGCCATCGCGCTGCGCGGCGGAACGCTGAGCCGGGTCTGGCTGGACGGCGAGGCGCTGACCCGGCTGTCGCCGCTGCTGGAGGCCGACCGGGCCCAGGCGGTGCACGACCTGTTGCACGACAACCGCTTCGCCCCCGTGCGCCCATCCGGCGACGGCCCCTTCGTGCTGCGGCTGTCCATCACCGAGGGCAGGCTGGCCTTCGACATCCGCGATGCCGAAGACGCGCCACTGCATCTCGTCGCCCTGGCCCTCGGCCCGTTCCGGCGCCTGATCAAGGACTATCAAATGCTGGTCGACAGCCACATGATGGCCGTCCAGGAAGGCCGCGAGGCGCGCATCCAG
>CAXNGD010000199.1:0-5604 GCA_964201575.1 Acetobacterales bacterium
CAACGGCTGGCTCACCTTCGTCCTCGACCCCGCCCGCCTCGCCGCCGGCCCCTACATCGCGCACGAAATCGAGACGATGATCGCCTTCGTCAAATCCTCCCCGCCGATCAACCCCGACGAACCCGTCCTGGTCGCCGGCGAACCCGAACGCATCGCCCGCGAAAAGCGTCGGCGCGAGGGCATCTATGTCGACGATGCCACCTGGCAACAACTCAACGAGGCCGCCGCCTCCCTCGGCGTGAACATCGCGCTGCCCGGCTGAATGCGTTGACGCCAACGCGGGCGGCGTGCCAGCATCCGCCACCAAGTCAGAGCGCAACAGCGCCACCTTCCGGGAGACAACCCATGGCCCTCACCCGCATTCAGCTGCCGCGCCGCGCCGTTCTGGCCAGTTCGGCGGCGTCCCTGCTCGCTGCCCCCGCGGTCATCGGCCAGACCAAGGGCCCCTACGCCGGCACCACCATCCGCGGCTCCGCCTTCTCGCTGCCCTTCCACGGCTATTTGCGTAACTACTTCCCCGAATTCGAAGAGAAAACCGGCATCAAGGTCGTCTTCGATGTCCAGGCCTTCCCGATCTACAACCAGCGCATGGACCTCGAGTTGTCCACCAAGGGCAGCACCTACGACGTCTGCAACGTCACCTTCATCTACACCTCGCGCTGGATCGGCGCCGGCTGGATGACCAATCTCGACGAGTTCACCACCAACGCCAACGCCACCCCGCCGGATTGGGACCCCGCCGATTTCGTCGCCGGCGCCCAGCAGCCGATGCGTGACGCCAAGGGCGGCACCTACGGCTACACCATCGAAGCCGGCTCGATGATCATGGCCGCCGCCCGAGGGGACCTCATCGAACGCGCTGGCATGAAGATGCCCACCACTTTCGACGAGCTGACCGCCGTCTGCGATGCCACCCACAACAAGGAAGGGGTCGCCGCCTTCACCGCCGACCGGCTGCATCACTGGAACTGGATCCCCTATCTGATGGGCCATGGCGGCACCGTCATCAAGGATCCACCCACCAACCTCACCCCGGCGCTGGACAACGAGATCACCGCCAATTCCGCCCAGTGGTACGCGGACCTGCTGACCAAATACGGCGTCTCCGGCCTGCTCTCCTATACCGACGACCAAGCCATGCAATCGCAACTGGCCGGTCGCGCCAACATCCGCACCCAGTCGATCACCTGGATGCTGCCGCTGTTCAAGCACGCCGACAGCAAGGTTCGTGACACCGTTCGCTTCGCCATGATGCCGGCCGGCCCCAAGGGCCTGTTCCCAGGCGCCAACAGCCACGCCTATGGCATCCCCGCCGGCTCGCGCAAGAAAGGTGCCGCCTGGGAATTCATCAAATGGGCCCTGTCCAAGGAGATGCAGCAGCGCATCGTGCGCGAGCACGGCTACCCCAGCATCGCCCGCCGCTCGGTCATCGACAGCCCCGAATTCCGCCAGGCGCTGAACCTGAACGGCCAGGACGTCGCCAGCCTCTTCCTTCAAGTGCTCGAACGCGGCGGCGCCGGCGGCTACATGAAGTACCGCACCATCCCGGTCTTCCCGCAGGTCGGCGACAAGCTCAACCGCGCCATCGAGGCGATCGCCACCAAGCAGCTTGATGCCCGCGCCGCCATGAAACAGGCCCAGCAGCAAGCCTCCGAGGACATCAAGAAAGCCGGCTACAGCGTGGACGGCTGAACAGCGCCGACGCGGAATCGCCCCGTTGATCGCAACCCGAAGCCTGCGCAGCAGCAGGAAGTGGTTTCTCTGTCTCTGCCTGGCGCCGTCGCTGGCGGTGCTGACGGTGATCACCCTGCTGCCGCTGCTCTATCTCTTCGTCACCTCCTTCACCCCGCTCAACCTCACCCGGCCGGGCACCGAATGGGACCTGTCCAAGCCGCTGGTGAACTACGCCTCCCTGACCGCCGACACCCGATACCTCAACTCGCTCTGGATCCAGCTCAAGCTGTCCTTCTGGACCGTCACCCTCCAGCTCGCGCTCGGCTTCCTCTTCGCCCTGCTGCTGAACGTCCCCACCGGGCTGATGCGCGCCCTGCGCACCGTCTTCCTCATCCCGATGGTCCTGCCGCCGATCGTCGTCGCCATCATCTGGAAGGTGATCTACACCCCGGACATCTCGCCGATGCATTGGGGCCTGCGCGCCATCGGCTGGGACATCCCCGCCCTCATCACCGACCCCAATTGGGCACTCACCGCCATCATCATCGCCGACACCTGGGAGTGGTTCCCGCTCACCATGCTGATGATCCTGGCCGGGCTGCAGACCATCCCTGAAGACCTGATCGATGCCGCAAAGGTCGACGGCGCCAGCCGACTGCAATCCACCTGGCACGTCGTCGTCCCATACATCCGCGGCACCCTGATGGTCGCCGGCGTGCTGCGTCTGATCGACAGCATCAAGGCCTTCCCGCTGATCTACCTGCTCACCGATGGCGGCCCCGGCTCGGTCACCGAGGTCACCAACTACTACGCCTTCCAACAGGCCTTCAATTTCAGCTTCCTCGGCTATTCCAGCGCCATCACCATGGGCCTCGTCGTCGCCGTGCTGCTGCTGAGCTGGTTCATCGTACGCATGACGGGATGGGGCGCCGCCGATGACTGAAACCCGGCAATCGCGCCAGCGCTTCTGGCTGCACCTCCTGGTGATCGCCCTGGTCATCCTGACCCTGGCCCCATTCCTCTGGCTGTTGCGCATGTCGCTGCAAACCAACGCCCAGATCTTCGCCTTCCCGCCGCAGTTCTTCTTCACGCCCACCCTGGAGAACTATCAGGCGCTCTGGGCCACCGAGTTCCGCCACTCCTTCACCAACTCCGCCGTCGTCAGCATCGTCTCCACCACGGTCTCGATGCTGGTCGGCGTCCCCGCGGCCTATGCCCTGGCGCGCATGGAACGCAGCTCGGACGCGCTCAGCCTGTGGATCATCGCCAGCCGCCTCGCCCCGCCCACCGCCTTCGCCATCCCCTACTTCCTCGTCTACCGCGAGATCGAGCTGGTCGACACCTGGACCGGGCTGATCATCATCTACCTCACCTTCAACCTCTCCCTCGTCGTCTGGCTGATGCGCTCCTTCTTCGCCAACACCCCGCGCGCGCTGGAGGAGGCGGCGATGATCGACGGCGCCGGCTTCTGGGGCGCTTTCCTGCGCATCGTGCTCCCCACCGCCGCCCCGGGCCTGGCCGCCACCGCCATCCTGTGCTTCGTCTATTCTTGGAACGACTTCTTCTTCGCCCTCATCCTCACCCGCACCGAAGCGATGACCGCCCCCGTCGCCGTGGTAAACTTCATGAACTATGATGGCTGGGATTGGGGCCGCATCGCCGCCGGCGGTTCGCTGGTGATGTTGCCCGTGCTGGTGTTCTCGCTGCTGGTGCGCCGCTTCCTCGTCGAGGGGCTGACCGCCGGCGCTGTGAAGGGATAGCTGTCCATGTTCGAACCCACCGCCCGCCGCCGCCTCGGCCGCACCGGCCTGCACGTCACCCAGTTCGGCTTCGGCACCGCCCCCCTCGCCGGCTTCCGCACCACCATCCCCGAACTCGACGCCATCGCCACCGTCGACGCCGCCTACCAGGCCGGCGTGCGCCTGTTCGACTCCTCGCCCTATTACGGCTACGGCCGCGCCGAAATGCGCATGGGTGCGGCCCTGCGTGACCGCCCGCGCGATGACCTCGTCGTCTCCACCAAGATCGGCCGCTGGATGACCCCGGTCCCGCGCGGCCAGACCATCGAGGGCATGCGCCGCGGCGGCCTGAACTTCTACCCCACCTACGACTACAGCTATGACGGCGTGCACCGCTCCCTGGAACAGTCGCTGCTGCGCACCGGCATGGACCGCGTCGACATCGCCCTCGTCCACGACGTCGACTTCTGGACCACCGGCGATCGCGGCATCCTCGAATCCCGCTTCTCCGAGGTCATGAACGGCGCCTATCGCGCTTTGTCCGACCTGCGCAGCCAGGGTGTCATCGGCGCCATCGGCGTCGGCCTCAACGAAGCCGACATGTCCGCCCGCTTCGTCCGCGCCGGCGACTTCGACTGCGTCCTGCTCGCCGGCCGCTACACCCTGCTGGAACAGCGCGCCCTCGATGACTTCATGCCGCTCTGCGACCAACGCGGCGTCAGCGTCATCATCGGCGGCCCGCTCAATTCCGGCGTGCTGGCCACCGGCGCGCGCCAGGGCGCCAAATACGACTACAACGACGCCCCCGCCTGGGTGATGAACCGCGTCGCCCGCATCGAAGCCGTCTGTGCCCGCCACGACACCCCGATCGCCGCCGCCGCCCTGCAGTTCCCTCTCGCCCACCCCGCCGTCGCCGCCATCATCCCCGGCGCCGTCTCCCGCGACGAGATGCAGGGCAACTTCGCCCTCATGCGCCGCCCCATCCCGACCGCGCTGTGGGACGAACTGCGCACCCTCGGCCTGATCGACGAACGCGCCCCCGTCCCCGCCTGACGCATGGGCAACAACCTGCTGAATCCCGAACCCGATCACGCCCAACGCGCCCACGAGGCCCACGCCCGCGGCGACCTGGCCGCGGCCCTGCATGCCCACGAAGCGCATCTCGCGGCCCTCAAGCGCCGCGGCACCGCAGATACCGACAGCTTCCTGTTCCACGCCCTCCTGCTGTTCCAGGACGGTCGCATCGCGGACTCGCTGGCCGCCATCGATGACGGGCTGCGACTGTTCCCGAATGCCCCAACCCTGCATGAAAATCGCGGCGTCCTGTTGTTGACCAACGGCGAGAATGGCAGCGCCATGCAGGCCTGCCTGCGCGCCCTCGAATGCGGCAGCCAAAGCCCCAACACCCATGACTGCCTCGCTGACGCCGCCGGCCGCCTCGGCCGCACCGACCTCGCCATCCAGTACGGCCGCGCGGCCCTGGAAGCCAAGGACCGGATGTTCTCCGCCTATCCCGTTCTCGTCACCATGCCCACCACCGCGCCGCCGCCGTTCAATCCGCTCAACCCGGCGGAGAACATCATCGCCTACACGCTATGGGGCAGCAGCGATCGCTACTTCGTTCCACTGATGGAGAACCTGCGCCTCATCCGCCATCTCTTCCCCGGCTGGACCGCCCGCGTGCATCTGGACAACACCGTCCCCGCCGCCATGCGCGCCGATCTCATCCAACACGGCGCCGAGATCATCGAGTACCAACTCCCGCCGGACATGCCCGGCCATCGCCGCCTGCTTTGGCGCTTTGCCGTCCTCGGCGACAAATCCGTCCGCCGCTATCTCATCCGCGACGCCGACTCGCTGCTGACCGTCAAGGAGCGCGTCGCCGTCGATGCCTGGCTCGCCTCCAACTTCCACTTCCACACCATGCGCGACTACTTCACCCGCACCGACCTCATCCTCGCCGGCATGTGGGGCGGCGTCGGCGGCACCCTATGCGCCCGAACTCAACGCCATGGAAAACGTCTGGGACTACTTGCGCGCCACCAAACTCAGCAGTCTGGTCTGGGACAGCTACGACGCCATCGTCCAAGCATGCAAAGACGCATGGAACTTCCTCGCCGAAGACCCAATGCGGATCGCATCCATCGGACATAGGCAGTGGGCGTGTGTCAGAAGCTAGGGCGGTTGGTAT
>CAXNGD010000200.1:0-5584 GCA_964201575.1 Acetobacterales bacterium
AACGGGTCGGGTTTGGCGTCGAGGGTTTCGTAACGATGGGAAAGATCGAAGAAGCCGGGCTGGGTCATCGGGAATCCAATCGGGCGGGGTGGTTGCCCTTTTGAATCGGAGATTGAGGCTGGGGGCCAGGCGAATTTTTAGAGGTGCCCGTGTCTGAACCCGATGCCATGGCGCAACAGGAAGAAAGCCAACCCTCGCCCGCCCGTCACAAACCACCCCAAAACACGCCCGACACCGCGGATGATCCCCACCCAAAGCCATGCTAAAACCCTCCCGCGTTCCGCTCGGACGCATGCACGAGGAGGCTGACATGAGTGCTTCAAGCAGCAACGGCGCGGCCAATTTCCTGCACCGCCGCACCCCGGACCAGATCCTCGGCCCGTTCTACCCGGTCCACCTGACCCCGGACCCCACCGGCGACCTGACCAAAGGCGGTCGCGCCCAGGGCCTCGTCCTGCACCTTTCCGGCATCGTCACCCGCCTTGACGCAACCCCCGTCGCCGGCGCCGAGATCCAGATCTGGCAAGCCAACAGCCACGGCCGCTACCGCCACAACGGCGACGTCAATCCTGCCCCGCTGGACCCCAATTTCGACGGCTTTGCCGTCACCACCACCGGCCCCGACGGCACCTACGCCTTCACCACCGTCAAGCCCGTCGCCTACCCCACCAGCCCCACCACCTGGCGCCCCGCCCACATCCACTTCCGCGTTACCACGAAGCTCGAGCAGTTCGTCACCCAGATGTATTTCGAAGCCGACCCCTACAACGACACCGACCCGTTCTTGCGAAGCGCCCGCCGGCCGGAAGCCCTGATCACAACACTGGCCCCGCCGGGGCCAGGCCAGGCCCCGGAGTCACGCCGCATCGTCTTCAACATCGCCCTGGCAACCGGTTGAACGCCAACCGGCCGCCGCACCCAGGTGCTTACTGGCTCGCCCAAACGATGCGGTGCATCCACATCACCTGCGACAGATCGAAGGAATAGTCGGGAAAAGCCGGATTCAGGCTCTTGAGCTCAACCTTGCGCGCCGAGCGCCGGGTCAACTCCTTGGCCATCACCTCGCCCGTGGTGGTCCGCGTCACCACCCGGTCGCCCTTGCGCAACGGTGCGGCCGGCGAGACCAGCACCACATCGCCGTCGCGATACACCGGCTCCATCGAATCGCCGCTGATCTCCAGCGCATAGGCATGCGGGTCGCTCACCTCCGGCAGCCCGACCTCGTCCCAGCTGCCGCCCACAGGGAAGCCGCCATCGTCGAAGAACCCCTCGCCGCCGGCTTGCGCCAGCCCGATCAGCGGCAGCCGCCGCGACGCCACGGACCGCCCTGACGCCGGCAGCGTCCGCGCGCCCATCACCAGCGCCGCGAAGCCGTCGAAACTGGCCCCCGCGGCATCCAGCGCCTTGGCCACGCTCTCCGTGCTCGGCCAGCGCGGCCGCCCATCGGGCATGATCCGCTTGGACACGTTGAAGGTGGTCGCGTCCAGTCCCGACTTCTTCGCCAATCCTGAGACTGACAAGCCGCTTTCCGCGGCCAAAGCGTCGAGTGCGCGCCATACATCGGCATGTTTCATCACGTGTTCTCCTGCCTTGGCGCGCGGTGTTCCCCAAGCGGATCCGGGCGCGAATCGGGCTGCGAATCTTCTATGGGAATGTTCCCCAATTCGTCCAGAAAAAAATGGAAAAATTGCTTGCAATGATTCCCAGAGCCTGCTTGTATGTTCACAATATGTTCCAAACACTGATCCGACAGTGATCCGACAGTGATCCAGGCGCTGCGAAAACCTCAGGAAAATCCAGCGCCGCAAGCCGCGAAAGGACCGACCGAATGACCCCTCTCAGCCTCCCCCGCCCCCCAACCCGCGAACTGAAGCTGCCGGAGAAGATCCGCACCCCCGCCAAGCCAAACGAACGGCCCCGCCTCGTCCTGCCCCTGCGCCCGATCGAGCGCCTGCCCGCACGCCCCATCCCGCGCGGCCGCGAACTGCCCTGCGGCGCCATCGCCTTCGCCACCGCCGACCAGGCCTGGTTCTGGACCCTGCGCGCCCTTGCCGCCCGCCACGGCGCCTCCCAGCCCACCGGCACCGCCCGCGCCAGCTGGACCGCCGCCAGCCGCCCCCGCGTCAAGATCCGCCGCCCCTGCGACCCCGACGACATCATCCGCGCGCTGGACCTCCTGCTCCGCCGCGGCGAGATCACCCTGGACCACGCCCGCACCCTGCGCCGCTGGGGCGAGCGCGGCATCGCCCCCGCCCGCGTCCTGGCGCCCGATGAAGAGGACGTAAAGCTCTGGAACGAGGCCATCGAACGGCTTGATGTCCTACTGCGCGCCAAGTCGATTGTTGCTGCCGTCGATGAGGAAAATATCGAAATTACGGATATTAAGCCTTGACAAACCGCCCCGCGCTAACTCTCCCCCACCGCCGGCGCGTCCCAAGCTGCCCCGCGCGCACCCTCCCACACATCCCCCAACCACACCGTTCCAGGCACCAAGCCCTGGGGCAACGCCCTTCCCTTGCCAAGGAGCCACGCCATGACCTTCGCCATCCGCAACCTCTCCGTCCTCGCATACGCCCAGGGCTTCACCCTCTGGCACTACCGCGCCCGCAGCCTCTCGCTGACACAGGCCTCCGCCGACGGCTTCTTCACCCCCGCCGCAGACATGCTCGCCGCCGGCGACATGATGCTGGTCTCCGCCAATGACGGCGGCCGCGTCCTCTTCGTCACCGACGCCGCCGAAGCCCACGGCGTCACCACCACCGCCCTGGCCGGATAGACCCCGCCGGATCGACCCCGCCACCGAAGAAGCGGCGCCCCGCCACGCGCCGCTTCTTCCCAAGCAGCCACATTCGCGGCACATAGCACACATGCACAACGCTCTGACCTCGGCCCTGATGCCGCTGCTGCGCCTGATGGACCCCGAGGAGGCGCACAACCTCGCCCTCGCCGCCCTGGCAAACGGCCTCGCCGGGCGCGACCGCACCCCCGCCTCGCCCCGCCTCGCCGTCCGCGCAATCGGCCTGGACTTCGCCAACCCCATCGGCATCGCCGCCGGCTTCGACAAGAACGCCCGCGCCATCGGCCCCCTCGCCCGCCTCGGCTTCGGCTTCGTCGAAACCGGCACCGTCACCCCCCGCCCGCAGCAAGGCAACCCGCAACCCCGCCTGTTCCGCCTCGCCCAGGACCGCGCCATCATCAACCGCATGGGCTTCAACAATGACGGCCTCGACGTCTACGTTGCCCGCCTTGCTGCCAATCGCCTTGCCGCCGCCCACCGCACAAACATCGCCGCCCCCACCGGCGCAAATGTCGGCCTCAACAAGGACGGCTCAGACCCCGAACGCGACTACCCCGCCCTGGTCGCCGCCGTCGCCCCCCATTGCGACTACATCGTCATCAACGTCTCCTCCCCCAACACACCAGGCCTGCGCGACCTCCAGGGCGAAGCCCGCCTGCGCGCCATCCTCCAGGCCGTCAACGCCGCCGTCCCAACCCGCCCGAAACTCCTGGTGAAGGTCGCCCCCGACCTCTCCGAGGAAGGCCTGCTCAGCGTCGTGCAAACCGCCATCGCCGAAGGCGTCGACGGCCTCATCGTCTCCAACACCACCATCCGCCGTCCCCCCGGCCTGCGCTCGCCCAACGCCAGCCAGGCCGGCGGCCTCTCCGGCGCCCCCCTCAAACCCTTCGCCCAGCACATGCTCCTCACCGCCGCCCGCGCCGCAAAAGGCCGCCTCACCCTGATCGGCGTCGGCGGCATCGCCACCGGCGAAGACGCCCTGGCCCGCATCCGCGCCGGCGCCAGCCTGGTCCAACTCTACAGCGAATTCGCCTACGCCGGCCCCGCCCTCATCCCGCGCCTCAAACGCGAACTCCTCGCCGCCTTGGACCAACAAGGCTTCAACACCATCGCCGACGCGATCGGCGTTGATGTCTGAAAAGCCCTCAAAGCAAGTCTTCTTTTTGTGAACAAAAAGAAGCAAAAAAACTTCATCCACTAAGAAAACAGCGTCATCCCGCACGGAGCGAAGGACCACAACCACCAACCCGGCATCGATCCTCTCGCCCGGCCCCATCGGTTAAAGTTTTTTTGCTTCTTTTTGTTCACAAAAAGAAGACTTTTCCCTTCCTTCCCAGGACCCGCCCCCCATGGACCACCTCCAGCACTTCGAGCCTCTCGCCCGCCGTTACCAGGGCTTCATCCTCGACCTTTGGGGCGTCATCCATGACGGCGTGAACCCCTATCCCGGCGCCGCCGATTGCCTGGCCCAAATCCGCGCCCTCGGCAAACCCGCCATCCTCCTGTCCAACGCCCCCCGCCGCGCCCACGCCGCACAGGCCGCCATGCGCACCATGGGCATCACCGACGACCTCTACACCGGCATCCTGACCTCCGGCGAAGCCACCCACATCGCGCTCCGTGACAGGACAGACCGCTGGTTCGCCCTGCTCGGCCGCCGCATGTACCACCTCGGCCCGGACCGTGACCGCAACGTCTTCGACACCCTGGACCTCGACCTCGTCGACCACCCGGCCCAGGCCGATTTCGTCCTCAACACCGGCCCCGACGACCTCGCCGGCCCCACCGAGGTCGCGGACTGGGACTCCCTCCTGCATTCCTTCCGCGCCCACAACCTCCCCATGGTCTGCGCCAATCCCGACCTCGAAGTCATCCGCGGCGGCACCCGCGTCATCTGCGCCGGCGCCCTGGCCCAGCACTACGAAACCCTCGGCGGCGACGTCCGCTGGATCGGCAAGCCCGACCCCGCCATCTACACCCCGGTCCTGGCCATGCTCGGCACCAAGCCGGGCGAAACCCTCGCCGTCGGCGACTCCCTGCGCACCGACATCGCCGGCGCCAAAAGCCGCGACATGCCGTCCTGCTGGGTCCTCGGCGGCATCCACGAAGCCGAACTCGGTGGCGACCCAGCCCGCATCGAAGCCGCCACAGCAGCGGCCGGATTGCGCCCAGTAGCGGCTCTGCCAAGGTTCGTCTGGTAGGAAGGAAGAATCTTCTTTTTGTGAACAAAAAGAAACAAAAAAACTTCATCCATAAAGAAAAGTCGTCATCCTGAGTGTTTCGCGCTTTGTGATTCGGAACCTGGGACCGTGTATTCGCATGTCGCACGGCAGTGCGCCCGGCATGACAATTTTCGTAGATGCGTTAGGCTCGCTTCCGAAATAGGGAGATGACGGCGATGGAATGGTTACTGCTGGCGGTCGTGCTCGGCTGCATCCCCGGCGCAATCGCGCAGAGCAAAGGCCACAGCTTCGTCGGTTGGTGGATTTATACCAAGGCCCGGAGAATATGACGCAGGGGGATTCCCCGACGCGGGCGTGATCTGATTCTCTTGCTGGCGAACGCCGGAGGTTCGCCATGCCGCTTCCCCTTCGATCTGATTTTGACGCACTTGCGTTGCGTGCGGCGGCGCGACGGGGCAAGCATGCGGCGCAGGCGCGTCGTCTTCTGGCGCTCGCGGCGATTTATGACGGGGCAACCCGGACCGATGCGGCGCGGATCGGGGGTGTGACGCTGCAGATCGTCCGCGACTGGGTGGTGAAGTTCAATGCGGCCGGGCCTGACGGT
>CAXNGD010000201.1:0-5575 GCA_964201575.1 Acetobacterales bacterium
GCTCGGAATCGGTGCGGTTTCCGGAACAGGGGGCGGGGGTGGTGATCCTGGGGAACCGGGATGACATCGCGCCGTTCTCGATCGCGCGGCGGATGATCGATGTGGTGCTGGACGATGCGCTGGCGCCGGTGCCGGATGCGGCGGGGCTGCGGGCATTGGCCGGGGCGGCGGGGATGTATCGGCAGGAGGGCGGCGACGATGTTTTCGAAGTTGTCGATACTGGAGGGGTGCCGAGCTTTACCAGCCAGGGCGGCAGCGGCGGGGTGATCGAGGCGCTGTCGGAGGGCGAGTTCGCGCCGGAGCGGGCGGTGGTGCATCTGAGTTTCGGGTTGCCGCGCGATGGGGTGATTTCTGCCCGGTGGTGCGGCGGGGCGCGGCGGTATCGGCGCGTGCAGCCGGGGGCGGGCAGTTCCGGGGCCCTGGCCGGGGCTTATGCGAATGCCGGGCTGGGGATTGATGCGCAGGTGTCGGCGGATGGCGGGCAGTTGGTGGTGCGGTCCGAATATGGCGCGCTGCGGCTGGCGCTGTCGTGGATCGAGCGCGATCTATTGATGGCGATGCCGGCGGATGCGCCGTTGCGGGCGGCGGGCAAGCCGTGGACGGCGGTGGTGCGGGTTGAGGCGGATGGGTTGGTGATCACGACGGACCGGACCAAGGGGCTGCGGCTGGGGCGGGTGGGGTGATGACGGATTTCGCGACGGCGCTGGAGGGAGCGATCGGCGAGAGCTGGGCGTTGATGGAGCGGATCGGCTTGGCGACGCGGGGGGCGGTGGGGATTTCCCGGCCGCCTTATGATGTGGCCGAGCAGTTCGCGGCGGAGGCGACGGCTTCGGTGCTGCGCGCGGCCGGGTTTGAGGCCGGGTTCGATGCGTTCGGCAATCTGCATGCGGTGCTGGAGGGGGCCCAGGCGGGGTTGCCGGCGGTGGGGGTGGGGTCGCATTTCGATTCGGTGCTGGATGGCGGGAATTATGACGGGCTGGCCGGGGTGATGGCGGGGTTGTCGGTGCTGCTGGCGGTGCGGCGGGCCGGGCTGGTGCCGCGGCGCGGGGTTCGGCTGGTGGGGCTGCGGGGGGAGGAGAGCCCGTGGTACGGGACGGCGTATCTGGGCAGCCGGATGGCGCTGGGGCATGTGCCGTTTACCACCATGGGGGCGCTGGTGCGCGGGGATACCGGGCGCACGTTGCGGGATCATATGGCGGCGCTGGGGTTTGCCGGCCAGGACGGGGCGGTGCTGTCGCGCGAAAATTTGGCCTGCTGGCTGGAGCTGCATATCGAGCAGGGGCCGCTGCTGATCGAGCGGGATGTGCCGATCGGGATCGCCACGGCCATTCGCGGCAATATTCGTCATGCCGCGGCGAAGTGTTTTGGCGGCTGGGCGCATTCGGCGGCGGTGCCGCGGGCGCATCGGCGCGATGCCGTGGTGGCGGTGAGCGAGCTGGTGATGGCGATCGACGGGTTCTGGAGCGAAAGGCTGGCGGCGGGGGACGACAATTTTGTTGCCACGATCGGGATGTTTTCGACGTGTGCCGAGTTCCACGCGATTACCAAGGTGCCTGGCGAAGTGACGTTCAGCATCAACCTGGGTGCCACCGATGCGGGGGTGCTGAAACAGTCAGGCGCGTTCTTGCAGGCGAAGATCGACGAGATCGCGGCGCGGCGGGGCGTGCGGTTTGAAATCGGGCGCGATACCGGGTCGCAGCCGGTGGCGCTGGACGGGGGGCTGATTGACCGGCTGGACGGGGCGGCGGCGGCGCTGGGGCTGAGGCGGCACCGGATGCCGACGGTGGGGCATGATGCCGGGATGTTCGCCCAGGTCGAGATTCCGGCGGCGATGGTGCTGGTGCGCAACCAGAACGGCAGCCATAATCCGGAGGAAGCGATGGAACAGGCGGATTATGCCGCGGGCGTCAGGGTTCTGGCGCGCGCAGCGATGGAGATGGCGCAATGAGCGGGGCGGTGCTGCGGACGGTCAAGGCCAATGGCATCACGCTGCGGATTGCCGAGCAGGGTAGCGGGCCGGTGGTGCTGTTGTGCCATGGGTTTCCGGAGTCCTGGTATTCCTGGCGGCATCAGATGGCCGCACTGGCGGCGGCGCGGTATCGGGCGGTGGCGCCGGACATGCGCGGCTATGGCGGCAGCGAGGCGCCTGCGGGGATCGATCAGTACACCCAGTTCCACCTGGTGGGGGACATGATCGGCATTCTCGATGCGCTGGGGGCCGAGCGGGCGGTAATTGCCGGGCATGACTGGGGGGCGCCGGTGGCGTGGAACACCGCACTGTTGCGGCCGGACCGGATTCGCGGGGTCATCGGGCTGTCTGTGCCGTATCGGCCGCGGCGGGATATCCGGCCGAGCAGCGCGATGCCGCAGGATGCCACGGCGCAGTTCTATCAGTTGTACTTCCAGACGCCGGGGGTGGCGGAGGCGGAGCTGGAGCGTGATGTGGCGCATAGCCTGCGGACGATCCTGACCTCGGGGTTTGGCGATGATGCGCCGGATGATGCGATCGCCTTGGTGCCGCGCGATGGCGGGCTGTTGACGCGGATGCGGGCGCCTTCCGCCCTGCCCGGCTGGCTGACGCAGGCTGACGTGGACTATTTTGCGGGGGAGTTCGGGCGGGCGGGGTTTCGCGGCGGGCTCAACTGGTACCGCAACATTGACCGCAACTGGGAGTTGATGGCGCCCTTTGCCGGGGCGGTGGTGACGCCGCCTGCTCTTTATATAGCGGGCGACCGGGATCTGGTGGTGCGGTTTCCCGGGATGAGCCAGTTGCTGCCGAACCTCAAGCAGTTCGTGCCGAATTTGCGCCGCACGCTGATGCTGGCGGATTGCAGCCATTGGACGCAGCAGGAGCGGCCGGCGGAGGTCAACGCGGCGATGCTGGAATTCCTGGGCGAGTTGCCAGGGTGAAGGCGGCTATTGCCAGCAGAAGACGTGCACGGTGGCCTTGCGGGCGCGGGTGAACATGTCCTCGGCGCTGCTCGGAGCCGCATCATGGGCGATGCTCTCGCGGGCCAGTATGGCGCGCAGCGGGGCGACGCCGGGGCCGATCGACAGGTCCGGCGTGGCGATGCCATAGGCGGCGACGGCGCGCTCGGGGTCGATCAGGGCGCGCACGATGCCGAGCACCTGGCCGTTGGCGGGGTTCAGGATCGGCCCGCCGCTATAGCCTTGCGCGATGTCGCGGTTCTGCATCCACAGCAGGGCGTGCGGATCCGTCTGCAGCGTGGTGCCTTGGCCGAGGCGGTCGTTGACCAGGCTATTGTTCACAAGACTGGCCCAGGTGGTGTTCGGCACGTCCTGGCGGGCGGTGGCGGGGAAGCCGTAGACCAGCACGCGAGTGGGCGTGATGCCGGTGCCGCCGATATCGAGATGGGCGGGGGCGGCGGCATCGGCCACCAAGATGGCGATGTCGTTCTCGGCGTCGACCGCGAGCAGGCGGGCCTCGGTGGGCGGCAGGTGCTGGGAGACCAGGTGGATGGCACGGCAGTCGTTCACCACATGGGCGGCGGTGACCACGGCGCGGGTGGTGGCGAAGAAGCCGGTGCCGCTGGCCTGGGCGGTGGCGTCGGGTGGGGGCGCGCAGCCGGGCGGGCGGGAATGGGCCGACCTTGGGCAGCGATGCCGCGTGCTGCGGCGGCGTGCCGGGCGGGGTCAGCGACGGCTCGCGTGCATCGCCAGGCCCGATCGCGAGTGCTGCGACGGTGAGCCCGAGGCTCAGGGACAGGCCGATCAGCGATGCAAGCGGACGACGCATGCGATTGTTCCATAGAGACAGGCGCAAGCTGGGCGACAAGTCACTACAGAGCGGTTTCAAGGTTGCGACGTTTGGCGGGCGGTACGAGGCGCGATGGTAAGCCAGTTGAGAGAATATGTGTCTAGGGTCGGGGAACTGGGATGACGCGCCGGCTTTCGAGCGGGGCGCGGGCGTCGGGAATGCTGAGCGCTACAGATCTAAAAGAGAGATGACGTGGCAATATTCTCCAATGTGACCTACCCGATCGGCACCATCGCGATCATCACCCTCAACGGCTTTACGGCGACGGTCCAGTCGATCGTCCAGTCCCTCGGCAAGCTGGATGGGGTTGTCAACGCGCCCACCCAGCAGGCCACGTTCACGGTCGGGCTGAACGCGCAGGACGTCGCGGCCACCTCGCTCGACACTGCGGGCGTGATCGTGTTCCAGGGCGACAATCTGTACCTGTTCAGCAACACGCCGCTGACGGTGGGCCAGCAGATCACCTTCACGGAAACGAATTTCGGCGACTATCAGGTGCCGTGCTTCGTGGCCGGCACACGGATCCTCACACGCCGCGGCGAAGTGGCGGTGGAGGAGCTGGAGGTGGGGGACTATGCGTTGGCCCTGGGCAGCGGCGAGTTTTCGATGGTCACCTGGATCGGCCAGCGCCGCCTGGAATGGTCCTCCGGCTTTCGGCAGCCGGACAAATGGCCCCTGCGCGTGCGTGAGGGGGCCTTTGGCGAAGGCCGGCCGCATCGTGACCTGTACCTGTCGCCGGACCATGCCGTGCACTTCGATGGCGCGCTGATCCCGGTCCGCTATCTGGAGAACGGCATCACCGTGCTGCGGGCACCGATGGAGGATGTGACGTATTTCCATGTCGAGCTGGAGCGGCATGACCTGCTATTGGCCGAGGGGTTGGCGGCGGAGAGCTATCTCGACACCGGCAACCGCCAGGATTTCGCCGGTGCCCTGCGCCCGGCCGGGCTGGCTGAACGCGACGCGCGCGTGGTGCGCCAGATCTGGGCGGAGAAATCCTGCCTGCCGCTGCACGTCGGCGGCCCCGTTGTGGCCCAGGCGCGCGCGATGCTGCTGCGCCGGGCGGCGGAGATGGGGGTGCGCCATGTCGCCGCGCCCGAGTTGCGGCTGCTTGTCGATGGCCGCGACATCCTGCCCACCAGGCTCGGCGATGGCTGGCACTTCGACCTGCCGCAGATGACGGCGGGCGCGAAGCTGCAATCCATCGCGCATGTTCCCGCAGTGACCGGGCGGGGATCGTCGGATCATCGGTGCCTGGGGGTTCCAGTGACGCGGATGATGGTCGATGGCAAGCGGGTGTCGCCGGATGCAACCTTCCTCAGGGGTGGCTGGCACCAGCCGGAGGACGGTCTGCGCTGGACCAACGGTCTGGCCCTGTTGCCGCCGCTGCGCACGCTGACACTCCTGCTCGCGCCGATCATGCCGGGCGGCGATGGCGCGCAACGCGCTGACACGCCGGGGATTGCCAGCGCGGCCTGAGGGTTTCGCGGACCTTTGCGCGGGTTGGCTTGCGCAACGGGGCAGGCGCGAACGACCAAGCTTGTGTGCGGTGCTCAGCACCCTCTGTCATCGGTTGCATGCCACCGACCTGACCGCGCGGGCCAGGCATCGGCAAATTCTCGCTGTATAACACTAGAAATATTACATAATTTATACCAACCGCCCTAGCTTCTGACACACGCCCACTGCCTATGTCCGATGGATGCGATCCGCATTGGGTCTTCCGCGAGGAAGTTCCATGCGTTTTTGGATGCTTGGACGATGGCGTCGTAGCTGTCCCAGACCAGACTGCTGAGT
>CAXNGD010000202.1:0-5570 GCA_964201575.1 Acetobacterales bacterium
GATCGAAGCGCAATTGCAGGCCGAAGTGGCCGATCTGATGGCGAAGGCCGAGGCGGCCGATCAATCGGACGTGCCGGATGGGATGTCGATCCCCGCGGAACTGGCGCGGCGCGAGCAGCGTCTGGCGGCGCTTGCCCGTGCAAAAGCCATGCGCGGCCTTGGGATGTGATGCCGGTGCGAGTGCGGGCGGGGGCGTTTCGGCCGGGGCGGCCGGGGCGGGATTTGTGGCTGTCGCCGGATCATGCGGTGTTGGTTCAGGGCGTGCTGGTTCCGGTGCGGGCGCTGATCAACGGGGCGACGGTGGTGCAGGAGGATGTGGCGCGGGTGACGTATTTCCATGTGGAGTTGGTGGATGCGGCCGGGGCGGCGGTGCATGGGTGGTGCTGGCCGAGGGGCTGGCGGTGGAGAGCTATCTGGATACCGGCAACCGGGCGGATTTCGCCAATGGCGGCCCGGTGGTGGCGCTGCATCCGGGGTTTGCGGCGGGGGTTTGGGGGGAGCGGGCGGTGGTGCCGCTGGTGGTCGAGGGGGCGGTGGTGGAGGGGGTAAGGCGGCAGTTGCTGGCGCGGGCGGCGGTGCTGGGGTGGCGGGTGGTGGCGGATGCGGGGCTGGTGCTTGAGGTCGGCGGCGTGCTTGTGCGGCCGCGCTGGGAGGAGGGGTGGGCGGTGTTTCGCGTGCCAGGCGGGGCGGGGGAGGGGGTGTTGCGGTCGCGGGTATTCGTGCCGGCGCATGGGGACGCGGGGAGTGCGGATTGGCGCCGGCTGGGGGTTGCGGTTTCGGGGATGCGGTTGGATGGGGTGGCGGTGGAGGCGGGGGTGCTGCGGGGCGGGTGGCACGCGGTAGAGGCGGGGTTTCGCTGGACCGATGGTGCGGGCGGGATAGCGCTTGGGGGGGCGCGGTGGCTGGAGGTGCGGCTGGGGCCGGGGGGGCGGTATTGAGACGAGGGTGTGGGGCGGCGGGCGGTGGGGTGCTTCAATCCGGTTGGGTTTTCTTGTGGGCGAGGAGGGCCATGAGGCGGCGGTCGCGCCAGGCTTGGCGTTCGGCGTGGTTCTCCATGGGGAGGAGGGCGCGGCGTTGGTCGTGTAGGTCGTCGGTGAGTTCGGGGGTGAAGGCGATCGGGGTCATTTCGGATTCGACCTGTTCGTAGAGGGGGCCGTAGCGATCGATGTAGTCGGACAGGCCTTCGGGGGCGTTGAGGTCGATGGTTTCGAAGGGGCCCATGAAGGACCAGCGCAGGCCGAGACCGTGCTTGACGGTTGCGTCGACGTCTTCGGCGGAGATAACGCCGTCGGCGACGAGGCGGAAGGCTTCGCTGACCAGGGCGATTTGCAGGCGGTTGAGGACGAAGCCGGCGACTTCGCGCTTGAGGGTGGCGGGGACCATGGCGGCTTCGCGCATGAGGGCGGCGGTGCGGATCATGGTTTCTTCCTCGGTCCAGGGGGAGGGGCAGAGTTCGACCAGGGGGACGAGGTATGGCGGGTTGACAGGGTGGGCGACGAGGCAGCGGTGGCGGCCGTCGAGCTCTTCGGTGAAGGCGCTGGCGGGGATGCCGGAGGTGGAGCTGGCGATGGGGACGTCCGGGGGGAGGAGGGCGTCCAGACGGGCGAAGGTTTCGCGCTTGGTGTCCAGGATTTCGGGGCCGTTTTCCTGGACGTGGATGGCGCCTTGGCAGGCGGCTTCCATGGTGGGGGCCAGGGCGATGCGGGCGAGGATGTTTGAGGGGGAGTCCGACAGCAGGCCGGCCTGGCGGAGTTCGGGCAGGCGGGCGCCGATGAATTCGAGCGAGGCGCGTGCCGCGGCCTGGCTGGGGTCCCAGAGAAAGACGTTCATGCCTGCGCGGGCGAAGACGATGGACCAGGCGCGGCCGATGAAGCCGCCGCCGATGATGGCGATGTGGGACATTTGCGGGCTCCGTTTCATGGCGTTGCGGGCAGGGTAGGGGTTTTGGCGGGAGGAGGGAAGGAAGGCCTTCTTTTTCTGTAGAAAAAGAAGCAAAAAGACTTTGTTCGTTTGGGCTGGGTGCCGATGACTGGCCGGTGTGCCAGTGTGAAAAGTTTTTTGGTTCTTTTTTTCGAAAAAGAACATCTTTCTTTCTTGGGTGTTGGCGCATCAATAAGCCGCGGTTGTTGCTGTTGTTTGTGGCGGCGGCTATCAGGGGGGAGCAGGCGGAAGGGAACGGGGCATGATGCGGATTGCGGTTCTGGATGACTGGCAGGGGATTGCCGAGGCGGCGGCGGATTGGTCGGCGGTGCGGGCGAAGGCGGAATTGGTGTTTTTCCGCGAGCATCTCGGCCGGGCGGACGCGGTGGTGGCGGCGCTGGCGGGGTTTGATGCGGTGGTGGCGATGCGGGAGCGGACGCGGCTGCATGCGGAGGTGATTGCGCGGCTGCCGCGGTTGAAGCTGTTGAGTTTCACCGGGGCGCGGAATGCGGCGGTGGATGTGGCGGCGTGTACGGCGCAGGGGGTGGTGGTTTGCAATACGACGACGGCGCGGTCTTCGCATGGGACGGCGGAGTTGACGCTGGGGCTGATGCTGGCGGGGTTGCGGCATATTCCGCTGGGGGATGCGGAAATGCGGGCGGGGCGGTTCCAGGGGGCGGTGCCGCCTGGGGGCGAGGCGATGGGACGGGTTTTGGGGCTGGTGGGGTTGGGGAATATTGGGGCGCGGGTGGCGCGGTATGCGCAGGCGCTGGAGATGAAGGTGATTGCGTGGAGCCAGAATCTGACCGAGGAGCGGGCGGCTTCGGTGGGGGTGGAGCGGGTTGGCAAGGCCGAGCTGTTTGCGCGGGCGGATGTGGTGAGTGTGCACCTCGTGCTGTCGGAGCGGACGCGGCATGTGGTGGGGGCGGCGGAGCTTGCGGCGATGAAGGCCGGCGCGTTGCTGGTGAATACGTCGCGCGGGGGGCATGTGGATACCGAGGCGCTGGAGGTCGCACTTCGGGCCGGGCGGGTGCGGGCGGCGATCGATGTTTATGACGAGGAGCCTTTGGCGGCGGGGCATGCGTTGCGCGCGGTGCCGGGGACGGTGCTGACGCCGCATCTGGGGTATGTGACGGCGGAGAACATGCCGGAGCTGTATCGGAGTTCGGTGGAGAATCTGGTGGCGTGGTTGGATGGGGTGCCGGTGCGGGTGGTCAATCCGGAGGTCTCGGCGCGGGCTTGAGGGAGCAAGAAAAAATTTTTGCATGGAGACGGAGAGACGGGGAGAAGAACAGGGGAGAGGCTTTCCTGCTTCTCTCCGTCTCTCCGTCTCCATGTGAATTCTTGCTTTCTTGACTGCCGAATCCTCGCCGCGCCGGCTGTGCCTGCAGGGCGCTTGACCGGCGCGACGGGCGGTGCCTTCACTGCGCCAAACCAACCTATCGAGGAAGACCATCATGCGCGCCTGGGCCGTTGTCGAGAATGAGAAGCCGCTGCAGGAAATCGAGCTGCCGACGCCGGAGCCGATGGGGACCGAGGTGTTGCTGGAGACGACGTATTGCGGGGTGTGCCATTCCGACCTGCATATCTGGGAGGGGCGGTACGACCTGGGCGGCGGGAAGGTGATGACGCTGACCGATCGGGGGCTGAAGCTGCCGGTGGCGATGGGGCATGAGATTGTCGGGCGGGTGGTGAAGCTGGGGCCGGATGCTACGGGGGTTGAGGTCGGGGATATCCGGATTGTCTATCCGTGGGTTGGGTGCGGGACCTGCCACGCGTGCCTGGATGAAGACGACAACATGTGTTTGCAGGGCAAGGCGCTCGGCGTGTTCCAGAATGGCGGGTATGCGACGCATGTGGTGGCGCCGCATCCGCGGCATCTCGTTGATCCCGGGAATGTGCCGCATGCGCTGGCGGCGACCTATGCGTGTTCGGGGATCACGGTGTTTTCGGCGATCAAGAAGGTGATGCCGATTTCGCCGGATGAGCCGATCGTTCTGGTGGGGGCTGGCGGGCTGGGGCTGAATGCGATTGCGGTTTTGAAGGCGTTGAAGCATCGCAACATCGTGGTGGTGGATATCGATGCGACGAAGCGCTCGGTGGCGGCGCAGGCGGGGGCGACGAAGACCGTCGACGGGTCTGGCGAGGGGGTGACGGGGCGGATTGTCGAGGCGTGCGGCGGGCCACCGCTGGCGGTGATCGACCTGGTGAACGGGACAGCCTCGGCGCGGTTTGCCTTTGATGCGCTGCGCAAGGGCGGCAAGCTGGTGCAGGTGGGGCTGTTTGGCGGCGAGCTGAACATCGCGCTGCCGATGATGCCGATCAAGGCGCTGACCATCCAGGGGAGCTATGTCGGCAATCCCAAGGAGCTGCGCGAGCTGGTGCAGTTGGCCAATGAGGGGTCGGTGCCGGCGCTTCCGGTGACGACGGTGCCGCAGCATGAGGCGAATGACGCGCTGATGCGGTTGCGGGATGGCCGCGTGATCGGGCGTTTGGTGCTGAAATCAGAGGTGGCGTGATGAGCAATGATATTCATCGTGCCGTTGTCCTGAAGGTTCGGCCGACCGGGGAGCCGGGACCGGAGCATTTCGAGATCATCGAAAGCGCGGTGCCGCAGCCTGGGGCCGGGGAGGTGCTGACGCGGACGATCTGGCTGTCGGTCGATCCCTATATGCGGGGGCGGTTGAAGGACGTGGCCTCGTACTCGGCGCCGGTGCAGATCGGCGAGGTGATGACCGGGGAGAATATCGGTGAGGTGATTGCGTCCGGCGATCCCGGGTTTGCGGTGGGCGATATCGTGGGCGGGGCGCGCGGCTGGCAGAGCCATGCGGTGCCCAAGGCGGGCACGCTGGTCAAGCTGGACCGGCATGCCGCACCGCTTTCGGCCTATCTCGGGGTGCTTGGGATGCCGGGGACCACTGCCTATTCCGGGATGAAGGATATCGGGCAGCCGAAGAAGGGCGAGACCGTTGTCATTTCGGCTGCCTCTGGGGCGGTGGGGTCGGTGGCAGGGCAGATCGCCAAGCGGGCCGGCGCGCGGGTGGTTGGCGTGGCTGGCGGGCCGGACAAGTGCCTGTGGGTGCAGGAGGCTTTGGGGTTCGACGAGTGTATCGATCACCGGGTGGGCAACCTGGACGCGGCGCTGCGCGATGCCTGTCCGGCGGGGATCGATGTGTATTTCGAGAATGTCGGCGGCGCGTTGCAGCACGCGGTGTTCGCGCAGCTTAATTTCCACTCCCGCGTGGTGATGTGCGGGATGGTGGCGCAGTACAACGAGACCGAGATGCCGCCGGGGCCGAATTTGGGCTTTGCGGTGGGCAAGCGGGTGCGCATCGAAGGGCTGATCGTGTCCGACAAGCCGGAGCGGTTTGCCGAGTGGCGCAAGCTGGCCAGCCCCTGGGTGAAGGACGGGTCGCTGCACTATCGCGAGACGGTGCTGGACGGGCTGGAGAGCGCGCCGGAAGCGCTGAGCGGACTGCTGCGCGGGGAGAATTTCGGCAAGATGCTGGTGAAGGTGGGCGCGGATCCCGTGTGAGCCTGGGGAAGTAAGACCGGGGCTTTGCCCCGGACCCCACCAGGGACTCGAGGTCCCTGGACCCTCGATTTTGAAGCGCCTTCGGCCTAGGGGGGTGTCGAGGCCGTCATGAAGG
>CAXNGD010000203.1:0-5553 GCA_964201575.1 Acetobacterales bacterium
AACGCTACGCCCGTCTACCCAAAGCTAGGGCCATCCAACGCAGCCTTGGGGGTAGGATTGGGGGTAGGGAAAATGCCATTTCTGGATTTATCAAACAAAACAACAGGTTGTCTGGAGAGATTGGCGGAGAGGGTGGGATTCGAACCCACGGTACGCTTGCACGTACAACGGTTTTCGAGACCGTCACAATCGGCCACTCTGTCACCTCTCCGGGTCAAGCAGCGAGGCGCCGTTATAGGCAGGGCCGAGTGCCCCTGCAATGCTTAGCTTTCGCCATGCCCCCATAGGCGGTTCAGCCGGCGACGGCGCGCAGCATCGGGCGCGGGCGCGGGGCGAACAGGGCGGTGGCGTCGGCCAGTTTCATCGGACGGCCAAGAAGATAGCCCTGCACGCTGTCGCAGCCCTCCTTGGCCAGCCAGGCGAGCTGTTCCGGCGTCTCGATGCCCTCGGCGATGGAATCGATCCCCATGCTGCGGCAGATGCTGATCACGGCGCGGATAATGGCCATGCTGCCGGCGTTGTCCGCCATGTCCCGCACGAAGGACTGGTCAATCTTGATCCGGTCGAACGGAAAGCGACGCAGGAAGCTGAGCGAGGAAAAGCCGGTGCCGAAATCATCCAGCGAAATCCGCGCGCCCAGGCGCTTCAGGTGCGAGAGGGTGCAGATGGCCCGCTTGTCGTCTTCCAGCATCACGGTCTCGGTAATCTCAAGGTCGATGCGCCGGGGCGGCAAACCGGTACGGTCCAGTGCTGCCACCACCACCTCGGCCACGCGGGAGGTCTTGAACTGCACCGCCGAGAGGTTGACCGCGACGGACACATGATCCGGCCAGGACAGTGCGTCCTCACAGGCCCGCTCGAGTACGAAATGACCGATCTTGTCGATCAGGCCGGTCTCCTCGGCGACGCCGATGAATTCCGATGGCGGGATCAGGCCGCGCACCGGATCGCGCCACCGGACCAGCGCCTCAAAACCGGTCACGCTGTTGGTCTTGATGTCGAATTGCGGCTGATAGTGGATTTCGAACGCGTTGGGATCGGTGATCGCCCGGCGCAGATTTGTCTCGGTCAGCCGGCGCTTGCCCAACACCGAATGCAGCTCCGGGTCGAAGGACCGGAAACAGCCCCGTCCCTCCGCCTTGGCCTTGTAAAGCGCCACATCGGCGTTGCGCATCACCTCGTCGGGATCGACATACATCCCCTTGATCAGCTCAATGCCGATGCTGGCACCGATGTGGATCTTGTGGCCGCTGAGTGAATAGGGTTCGCTGATCGCCTGGATGATGCGCTTGCCGAGCACCTGGGTTTCATCGGCATCGTTGATCTGGCGCTGGATGATCGCGAACTCGTCGCCGCCCAGCCGCGCCACCGTATCGCCGGTGCGGACCTGCGCCCGGAGCCGCCCGGTCACCGCGATCAGTAGCGCGTCGCCAATGGGATGGCCAAGCGTGTCATTGACGCTCTTGAAGCGGTCAGGGTCACGGTCTGGTTGTGCAGACCGCAGAAGCCCGAGACGTTCTGCGGCGCGATCTCGCCATAGGAGTAGAAGCCGGAGATCGGAACCGCCTCGCCAAGCACATCCACCACCGCGCGCACCTCGTCCTCGGCACGCTGGCCCAACAACAGGCGGCGGCCGACACAGCTGACGAAAAGGCAAAGCTCGGGGGTGATGCCGCGGTCGGCGAAGCTGCGCAGAGCATGGCGGGCCGCGTCGGAGGCACCATCGTTCAGGCGTTCGAACGAGCCGCGCATCAACCGGGCGGACCAGCCCTGTGGCATGTCGCCGGCAAAGACCCTCGATCCATCGGCGGGGTCAATCGACAGCACTGTGCGCACCGTGCTGTCGCCGGGATGGGCGGGGTTCCAGATGTTCAGCGGATACAGCAAGGCAGACGCTGGCAAGCCGGCAGCTTCCTCGCCGAGATAGCGTTCATACAAGTCCAGCGCCGGCTTGCCGTCGAGCTCGCGCAGGATATTGCCGTCGGCGCGGGTGATGCGGCGGGTGGGGCCAAAGCCGTCCCAGCCGCCGGCGCTGCCGTGGGCAAGGTGGATGGCATTGCCAAAGAAACCGACAGCGGCGACAACATTGGCGGCCGGGTTGCCATCGGTTGCCACCAGCGTATGGGCAAAGCGCGGGCCGTCGGCGGCCAGGCCACCGCTGATCACCACCTTGGGGCCGACGGAGGCCACCAGCCCGGCCACCAGCGCGCTGCCGTTCACCGCCAAGCCGTCGCACAGCAGGAAGATGCCGGCAAGATCGGCGGCAGCCAGCTGGACGCCGATCGCGATGCCGGCGGCGTGGGATTCACCAGCGGCGAGGTGATGCGTGGCCAGGCGCAGGCGGGTCCGCTCCAGCCCGATGACAAGGGCCGAGGCGCCGGTATCGTCCAGGCGGTCGCCGGCGACCTGGGTGCCGGTACTGCAACCGAGGCGGATGGCGCCCGGGTAGCGCGCGGCCAGGGCCTGGCTGGCGCGGCCGTCGCGCAGGTCTTCGATGGCGCCGAAGTACAGGACGAGATCGGGCCGGAACAAACGGCCGGCGTCGTCATCGTTCCAGCATTTGTCCGCCGTCCAGGTCAGTCACTTCACTTGCATCGTGCAACCCCGTTCGTTCACGGTGCATCATGCCAGTGCGGCGTTTCTCAAAAATTAAATTCGCGGACACAGCCGCGACCGTGCCCTCAGCCGCCGTTGCGCTTGCGGTCGCCGTTGCGGCGCAGCAGGAATTCGCGGCCGACCTTGACCATCGGCTGGCCGTCATACTCGACGATGTCGGCCGTCGCGTAGGTCTCGCTCCATGTGTCCGGGATGAAGCTGCCGGTGCCGACCACGTCAATCGGGGCGCGGCAATCGGCCATCACGCGGCATTTGTCGACGCCGAAGCCGGAGGAGGCGACGATGCGCACGGCGGGGAAGCCGGCCTGGTTCAGCGCCTCGCGCATGCGCCAGACGGCGGCGGCCGAGACGCCGGTGCCGACGAGGTAGCGCAGTTCGGTGTCGCTCCGGTAGCGGCGGATGGCGCCCGGCGCGTGGCGTTCGAGCACGGCGTAGCTCTCGGCGGGGTCCAGGCCTTCGAGGAAGCGGCCGCCATGGGTGTCCAGGCGGAGTTGCAGTTTGCCGGCGGCGGCGAGGGCCGGGAAGCGTCGGCAGACGGCCAGCCCATCGGCGATTTCGCGGCCGTAGTAGTCGACCAGGACGGTAAGGGTTTCCTGCGGGAAGGCCTCGTCGAACATCTCGGCGGCGCGTACCGTGCTGCCGGCATAGCCGATCAGGGCGTGCGGCATGGTGCCGGAACCTGCCGTGTTGCCGAACCAGTGGGCGGTGAAGTCGTTGGCGTTGGCCACGAAGCCCTTCGCCCCCTCGGCCTGGGCGGCGCGGCTGCCGACCGCGGCGGCGTAGGCCATCATCTGTTGCATCTCGGCGCCTGCGCAGTGGCGGGCATCCATGGCCAGGAAGGCGACGTTGGGGAGCGAGAGGGCCATCTGGTAGGCGTTGTGGGCGGCGACGCAGGCGGGGCCGAGTTTTTGCAGCAGGATGGTTTCCAGGTCGGCGAGCTCGGCGAAGCTGCCGCTGATGTAGACCAGGGGTTCGCCGGCGCCGGTCCAGGTGCCTTCCTTGTGGGTGACCTCGATATCAAAGGCACAGTTTCGGGCAGCGGCGACCTCGGCCAGCCAGTCCAGCATCAGCCTTGGGGCGGAGATCACCGGGCGGCGCAGGAACATCGCATAGGTCACCCGCTTGTCGCCGAAGCGCTGGACGATGGCGCGGGTGCGGTTGAAGTAGACGTCAGTTCGGCCGGAAATCTCGGCGGCGAGGTCCATGTTGGGCATCGCTAAGAAAGCTTCTTCTTTTTTGTGAACAAAAAAGAAGCAAAAAAAACTTCATTCGTTTGGCTCGGGCGTCGGGCAAACGAATGAAGTTTTTTTGCTTCTTTTTGTTCACAAAAAGAAGATTCTTCCTTCCTCATTTACTGTGCCGCCAACGGCTGTGCGGCGGGCAGGTTGCGGCGTTCCTTGAGTTCCTCGGAGACCAGGAAGGCGAGTTCGAGCGACTGGCTGGCGTTCAGGCGCGGGTCGCAGAAGGTTTCGTAGCGGTCGCCGAGATCGGCGGCGGTGAGCTGGTGGGCGCCGCCGATGCATTCGGTGACTTCGCGGCCGGTCATTTCGACATGCACGCCGCCGGCCCAGGTTCCCTCGGCGGCGTGGACGTCGAAGAAGCCGCGGACTTCGGCCAGGATGGACTCGAAGTTGCGGGTCTTGATCTTGTCGGCCGTCGAGATGGTGTTGCCGTGCATGGGGTCGCACAGCCAGACGACTTTGCGGCCGGCACGCTGGACGGCGCGGAGCAGGGGCGGCAGCAGGGTTTCGACTTTGTCGGCGCCCATGCGGCTGATCAGGGTGAGGCGGCCGGGTTCGTTGGCGGGGTTCAGCGTGTCCATCAGTTTCATCAGGTCGTCCACCGTGGTGGTGGGGCCGACTTTCAGGCCGAGCGGGTTTTTCACGCCGCGGAGGAATTCGACATGGGCGCCGTCCGGTTGGCGGGTGCGGTCGCCGATCCAGAGGAAATGGGCGGAGCAGGCGTAGTGGTCGCCGGAGGTGCTGTCGATGCGGGTCAGGGCCTGCTCGTAGGGCAGGAGGAGGGCTTCGTGGCTGGTGTAGAAGTCGGTTTCGCGGATCTGCGGGATGGCGGCCGAGGTCATGCCGCAGGCGGACATGAAGGCGAGGGTTTCGTCGATGCGGTTGGCAAGTTGCTGATAGCGCTCGGCGAGCGGGGAGTTGGCGGCGAAGTCGAGGTTCCAGCGATGGACTTCATGCAGGTCGGCATAGCCGCCAGTGGCGAAGGCGCGCAGCAGGTTCAGGGTGCCGGCGGACTGGAAATAGCCGGTTTCCATGCGGGCGGGGTCGGGGATGCGGTCTTCGGCGGTGAAGGCGGGGCCGTTGATGATGTCGCCGCGGTAGCTGGGCAGGGTTTGCCCGCCGATGGTCTCGGTATCGCTGCTGCGCGGCTTGGCGAACTGGCCGGCCATGCGGCCCATCTTCACGACGGGGACGCCGGCGCCGAAGGTCAGTACGACGGCCATCTGGAGCAGGACGCGGAAGGTGTCGCGGATGATGTTGGCGGTGAAGTCGCCATAGCTTTCGGCGCAGTCGCCGCCCTGGAGGACGAAGGCTTCGCCATTGGCGACCTTGGCGAGCTGGGCGCGGAGGTTGCGGGCCTCGCCGGCGAAGACCAGCGGGGGGTAGCGGCGCAGCTTGGCTTCCATGGCCTCCACGGCGGCCTGGTTGGGGTAGGTCGGGACCTGCTTGATCGGGCGCGTGCGCCAGGATTCCGGGGTCCAGGTGGTGTTCATGCGTTCTCGCTCCCGCCACAGCCCCGCTTGGGGCCGTTTTTTGTGGAGGGAATTATCCACATATTGGCGGGGCTTGGCTACTGCGGGGCCGGGAGGCATGCGGGGCTGGGCTGAAAGTAATTTCTATTACGTAACATAATGGGCATGCGAGGGCGATATGTCCCAGGGGGGTGATTCGTCGGGGGTCGAGGGGGAAGGCGGTC
>CAXNGD010000204.1:0-5536 GCA_964201575.1 Acetobacterales bacterium
ATCCACCGATGGTGGCATCAGAAAGCCGGTCTCGCGGTCAATCAGACGGAAATTGCCCATCCAGCAGATATCCAAACAGCAAAAACGGCGAAGCGATGCAACAATTCTACCGACAGCTTCCGCGTCGCGTTAAGTCCGACAGGCTGCTAACCTGGTATCAAAACCGTCGCCACCGCCTGCGCCGCGATCCCCTCCATCCGCCCGGTGAAGCCCAGCCGCTCCGTGGTGGTCGCCTTGACGCTCACCCGCCCAACCTCCAGCCCAAGCAATTCCGCCAGCCGCGCCATCATCGCCCCGGCATGCGGCGCGATCTTCGGCCGCTCGCAGATCAGCGTCACATCGACATTGCCGATCACTCCGCCGCGCGCCGCCACCCGCCCGGCTGCATGGCGCAGGAAGATCGCCGAATCCATGTCCTTGAAGCTGTTGTCGCTCGGCGGAAAATGCCGCCCGATATCGCCCTCGGCCAGCGCGCCATAGATCGCGTCGCACAGCGCATGAATGCCCACATCGGCATCCGAATGCCCGGCCAGCCCGCGCTCATGCGGCACGTCCACCCCGCACAGGATCAGGCGCCGCCCCTCCGCCAGCACATGCACGTCAAACCCGGTGCCGACGCGCGGCAATAGAACGGGGCTCAGGATACGTTCCATGCGGGCAAGGTCCTCCGGCCAGGTGATCTTGATGTTGTCCTCATGCCCCGGTACCAGCGCCACCGCATGCCCCGCCGCCTCCAGCACCGAGGCGTCATCGGTTGCCCCCGCCGCCGCCCCGCGGTGCAGGTTCAGCAGCAGGGGAAAGCGAAAAGCCTGCGGTGTCTGCGCCCGGAACAGCCCCGTCCGGTCCACCGTGCCGGCGATCCGCCCAGCCGATCCGCGTTTCAGCGTATCCGCCACCGGCAAAGCGGGAATCGCCCCACCCTGCGTGCGCAATGCCGCCTCCAGCGCCGCGATCACCCCAGGCGGAATGAACGGCCGCGCCGCGTCATGCACCAAGACAATGTCCGGCCGGTGCGCCACCAGCGCCTCCAGCCCCGCCAGCACGCTGGCCTGCCGCGTCGCCCCGCCCGCCACCACCGGCAAATGCGCCACCCCGGACAGCGCCGCCATGATCGGCCCCGCTTCGCCCACTGGCTGGATCACCACACCGGCGGCCGCCAGCGCCTCGGCGGCGTGGCGGATCACCGGCTTGCCCGCACAGACCATAAATTGCTTGGGCTGTTCGGCCCCAAAGCGCTGCCCGCTGCCGGCGGCAGCCAGCACGCACGCAATCCGGGGCCCGGCGGGCAAGGGGTCGAGATCGGTCATACCCCAGCCTCGCCGCCCGTGTCCGCGCCGTCAACGGGGCGCAAAAACCGCCCAATGAATGCATTGCGTGCCACGGTATCACCCAGTAGTTTGCCCAAATCATGGGCATTCCTGACTCCTCCACACAGCATTCGCCACCCGCCACCATGCCCCCGATCAACCTCGGCGGCGGCGTGGTCATCGACACGCCGGTCATCGTCGCACCGATGTCCGGTGTCACCGACCTGCCGTTCCGCCGCCTCGCCCGCGAGCTCGGCGCCGGCCTCGTCGTCTCCGAGATGATCGCCTCCTGGGCGATGGTGCGCGAGAACAAGGCCACCCTGCGCAGGGCCGAGATGGATGGACGCCCGACGTCAATCCAGCTCGCCGGCTGCGACCCCGCCGCCATGGCCGAGGCCGCCCGCATCGCGGTGGCCAAGGGCGCCGACATCGTCGACATCAATTTCGGCTGCCCGGTCAAGAAAGTCGCCGTCGGCCAGATGGCCGGCAGTGCCCTGATGCGCGATGAGGTCGCCGCCGCCCGTATCCTCGAAGCCACCGTCCGCGCCGTCCCCGTCCCGGTCACCCTCAAGATGCGCATGGGCTGGGACCACAATACCCTGAACGCCCCGCGCCTGGCCAAGATCGCCGAGGAATCCGGCATCCGC
This sequence comes from Acetobacterales bacterium, assembly GCA_964201575.1. Taxonomy (GTDB): domain Bacteria; phylum Pseudomonadota; class Alphaproteobacteria; order Acetobacterales; family Acetobacteraceae; genus CAMDGX01. Next base: position 1,955 of record CAXNGD010000204.1, read on the forward strand.
ATGGTCACTGTGCATGGCCGCACCCGGCAGATGTTCTACACCGGCACCGCCGACTGGGATTTCGTCGCCACCGTGAAACAGGCCACCACCCTCCCCGTGATCGTCAACGGCGACATCACCACCGAGGATGACGCCGCCGAGGCCCTCCGCCGCTCCGGCGCCGACGGCGTCATGATCGGCCGCGCCTGCTATGGCCGCCCGTGGTTCCCTGCTCAGGTCGCGCATTACCTGCGCACCGGCGAGCGCATCCCCGAACCCGACCTGGCTGCGCAGAAATCCATCATGCTGCGCCACTACGCCGCCATCCAGGCGCATTTCGGCATCGAACCCGGCATGCGCCACGCCCGCAAGCACCTCGCCTGGTACTCGCGCGGCCTGCCCGGCTCGGCCGATTTCCGCGCCACCGTGATGCGCCTGCCCGAAGTGCCCGCCGTGCTGGACATGATCGACCGGTTCTATGACCCGCTGATCGCGCGCGGCGCCTGCCGCGTGCGTGAAACCCTGCCAGCCGCCGAGATGGCCGAAGCCGCATGAGGAACATGCTGCGCAGCGCCGTCCGCCTGGCCGAACGCCGCCGCGCCGCGCCGCCGCCTGACCATGTGGCGCTGCTGTCCGCATTGCCGGTCCCGGTCATTCTGCTCGACCCCGCCAACCGCCTGCGCTTCATCAACCACGCCGCCGAGCAGTTCCTCGGCGTCTCCGCCGTCGCCGCCACCCAGCTCGGGCTGGGCGATTTCCTGGCCGAGGACAATCCGCTCTTCCTGCTGGTGGAACAGGTCCGGCAGCACGATGCCCGGGTGTCCGACCATGACATCTCGCTGGAAGGCCCGCGCCTGAAGCGCATGAACATCGCCGTCCAGGGCGCACCGCTGGCCGAGGAACCTGGCGCCGTTGTGCTGGTCCTTCATGACGCCAGCGCCGCACGCTCGCTGGACCGCCAGCTCACCGTTCGCGGGGCTGCCCGCTCGGTCGCCGGCATGGCCGCCATCCTCGCCCACGAGGTCAAGAACCCGCTCTCCGGCATCCGCGGCGCCGCCCAGCTCCTGGAAGCCAGCGTCGCCGAATCGGACCGCGAACTCACCGTGCTGATCCGCGACGAAGCGGACCGCATCCGCGACCTCGTCGATCGCATGGAGGCCTTCGGCGAAAAGCCGGTGCAGTACGGCCCCGTCAACATCCACCGCGTTCTCGAACATGTCCGCCGCCTGGCCCAGACCGGCTTCGCCGCCTCGATCCGCTTCACTGAGCTGTACGACCCGTCCCTGCCGCCCGTCCACGGCAACCGCGACCAGCTGATCCAGGTCCTGCTCAACCTGGTGAAGAACGCTGCCGAGGCCATCATCAACGACACCTCGCCGCGCGCCGGCGCCGGCCAGGGTGAAATCCAGCTCCTGACCGGCTACCAGCACGGCGTCCGCCTCGCCGTCCCCGGCACCGATACCCGCCGCCACCTGCCGCTCTTCGTCACCGTGCGCGACAACGGCCCGGGCATCCCGGACGACATCCGCCCGCATCTGTTCGACCCCTTCGTCAGCAGCAAGCAATCCGGCACCGGCCTCGGCCTGGCCCTGGTCGCCAAGATCGTCAGCGACCATGGCGGCCTGGTCGAAGTCGAGAGCCGGCCCGGGCGCACCGATTTCCGCCTGATGCTGCCCATGGTCGACGAAGAGAGCAGGGGTTGAGTCCGGCATGAACGCCACCCCGCCCACCATCCTGGTCGCCGATGACGACCGCTCGATCCGCACCGTGCTGACCCAGGCGCTCGGCCGCTCCGGCTACCAGGTGCGCAGCACCGGCACCGCCAGCATGCTCTGGCGCTGGGTCGAGGAGGGCGAGGGCGATCTGGTCATCACCGACGTGATGATGCCCGACGGCAACGGGCTCGACCTGATCCCGCGCATCCGCAGCCTGCGCCCGGATCTGCGCATCATCGTCATGTCCGCGCAGTCGACCCTGATGACGGCCGTGAAGGCCACCCAGCGCGGCGCCTTCGAATACCTGCCCAAGCCGTTCGACCTGGCCGAGCTGCTGGCCATTGTCAACCGCGCCCTGGCCGGGCCCTCCACCGAGGCACTGCATATCCCCGCCGGCCCGCGCGACGCCGAGGAGAAGCTGCCGCTGATCGGCCGCTCGGCGGCGATGCAGGAGATCTACCGGACCATCGCTCGCCTCACCACCGCCGACCTCACGGTGATGATCAACGGCGAGTCCGGCACCGGCAAGGAGTTGGTCGCCCGCGCCCTGCACGATTACGGCCGCCGCCGCGCCGGTCCTTTCGTCGCCATCAACATGGCCGCCATCCCGCGCGAGCTGATCGAAAGCGAGCTGTTCGGCCACGAGCGCGGCGCCTTCACCGGCGCCACCAACCGCGCCCCCGGCCGCTTCGAACAGGCCAGCGGCGGCACCTTGTTCCTCGACGAGATCGGCGACATGCCGTCCGAGGCCCAGACCCGCCTGCTGCGCGTGCTGCAGGAGGGCGAGTTCACCTCGGTCGGCGGCCGCACCGCCATCCGCGCCAATGTCCGCATCATCGCCGCCACCCATCGCGACCTGCGCAGCGCCATCCGCCAGGGCCAGTTCCGCGAGGATTTGTTCTACCGCCTCAACGTCGTGCCCATCCGCCTGCCGCCGCTGCGCGAACGCGTCGAGGACATCCCCGATCTCGCCCGCCATTTCCTCGAGCGCGCCAGGGAGGGCGGCTTGCCCGGCAAGATGCTGGACCAGGGCGCGATCGAGGCGCTGCAAACCCATCGCTGGCCTGGCAACGTGCGCGAACTGGAAAACCTGATGCACCGCCTGGCCGTCCTTTGTCCGGACGAGGTCGTCGGCCCCGCCGCCGTGCGTGGCGAGCTGCATGAGGTCGCCGTCGCCCCGGCCGAGGATCGCCCGGGCGAGCCAGATCTGGTGCAGGAGCCGCTGGCCCGCGCGGTGGAGCGCCATATCCGCCAGTTTCTCGCCCTGCACGGCGACGGCGTCGGACCGTCGGACATCTATGACCGCGTGCTGGCCGAGGTCGAGCGCCCGCTGATCCGCATGACCTTGGCTGCCACCCGCGGCAACCAGATCAAGGCGGCGGCGATGCTCGGGCTGAACCGCAACACGCTGCGCAAGAAGATCCGCGATCTCGATATCCCGGTCGTCCGCGGCATCGCCTGAGCCGGCGATGGATGCCAACCCGACGCTCCCGGCCGGGACCGGCCCCCTCGACACCAAGGACCCGCACGGCGATGCCCTCGGCAGCCGCCTGACCCTGCGGGAGCGGCTGACCCGATTGGCAGAGCTGCTGATGGGTCGCGTCGCCACCTTGATGCTGGCCGCCGTGGCGCTCGCGCTCGGTGTCGGCACCTTCGCACTGCTGGCCAGCGGATTGCAGGCACCGAACCAGGTCGTGGCACTGATCCTGGCCAATCTCGTCGTGGTGCTGCTGCTGGTGGCCGCCCTGGCGGTGCGCATCACCCGCGTCTGGATGGAGCGCCGGCGCGCCGCCGCAGGGGCGCGGCTGCATGTGCGTCTGGTGATGCTGTTCAGCGTGGTCGCAGTCACGCCGGCGATCGTGGTGGCGATCTTCTCCACCGTGTTCTT
>CAXNGD010000205.1:0-5532 GCA_964201575.1 Acetobacterales bacterium
CCAGCCTCAACGACCGCCCCAGGAAAACGCTCGACTACGCCACTCCAGGCGAGCAATTTGCCAGCCTTCTCGCTGCCGCAGCCGCGGCAGGAAACACGCCCCCCGGCGACGTTCGCTCCCAAACTTGAATCCGCCGAACCAAAAAAACTCTTTCCGCCTGCACCCTGCCCAACCGGTTGGCACCCACTGGCGGCCAGGCCATGGATAAAGTTTTTTTGCTTCTTTTTGTTCACAAAAAGAAGACCTTCCCCTTTCTTCCCCACCCTTGAACCGCCCCCCCGCCCGTGCGATCCCTGTGCCATGACCATAACCCGCGCCGCCATCGCCGCCGCCGCCGACCGCATCGCCCCGCACATCCGCCGCACCCCAGTGCTGGCGGTGCAAGCCGGCGCGCTCGGCCAGGACTTCCCCATGGTGTTCAAGCTGGAGCTGCTCCAGCACGCCGGCAGCTTCAAGCCGCGCGGCGCCTTCAACCGCATCCTGACCGCCAGCGCCGCCGGCGAACTTCCCCAGGCCGGCGTCATCGCAGCCTCCGGCGGCAACCATGGCGCGGCCGTCGCCTATGCCGCCCGCGCCCTCGGCCTGATCGCCGAGATCTTCGTCCCGCAGCACACCCCGCCCACCAAGATCGCCCGCATCGAGAGCTTCGGCGCCAAGCTGGTGCGCGGCGGCGAGACCTATGTCGAGGCCCTGGCCGCCAGCCGCCTGCGCCAGGCCGAGACCGGCGCGATGGAGGTCCACGCCTTCGACCACGAAGCCGTCCTCGCCGGCCAGGGCACCACCGCCAAGGAATTCCTCGAGGATGCGCCCGGCATCACCCACCTGCTGGTCGCCACCGGCGGCGGCGGGCTGATCGGCGGCATGGCCGCCTGGGCCGAGGACCGTGTCCAGGTCGTCAGCGTCGAACCCACCGGCTGCCCGGGCCTGCACAATGCGCTCGCCGCCGGCGCCCCGGTGCCCTCCCCGGTCGGCGGCCTCGCCGCCGACGCCCTCGGCGCCCGCCAGGTCGGCAGCCTCATGTTCCCGATCGCCCAGGCCCACGTGTCCCGCGCCGTGCTGGTCGAGGACGACGACATCCGCGCCGCCCAGCGCCTGCTCTGGGACCGCTTCCGCCTGGTCGCCGAGCCCGGCGGCGCCACCGCCCTGGCGGCGATCCTCTCCGGCGCCTTCGTGCCGCCGCGCGGGTCCCGCGTCGGCGTCCTGGTCTGCGGGTCGAACACCGATCCCGCCAACGTGACGGGGTAGCGAACATGGCCGATCCGGTCCTGCTGGACATCGATGCCCGCGGCGTCGCCACCGCCACGCTGAACCGCCCCGAACGCGGCAACGCCTATGACGAGGACATGCTCGCCGCCTTCAACACCGGCCTGGACCGCCTCGCCGCCGACCCCCAGGTCCGCGCGCTCGTCCTGCGCGGCGCGGGAAAACATTTCCAGGCCGGCGCGGACGTCCACTGGCTCGGCCGCGCCGCCCAGTATCCGCCGGACCGCGCCTATGCCGCCTCGCACGCCACCACCCTGGCGATGCAGAAGCTGAACGAATTCCCCCACCCCACCATTGCCATGGTCAAGGGCGCCTGCTTCGGCGGCGGCGTCGGCATCGTCTGCTGCGTCGACGTCGCCTTGGCCGCACCCGACGCCCTGTTCGGCATCACCGAGATCCGCGTCGGCGTCGCCCCCACCCCGATCAGCACCCACATGATCAACGCCATCGGCCTGCGCCAGACCAGGCGCTACGCGCTCACCGGCGAACGCTTCGGCGCCACGGAGGCCGCCCGCATCGGCCTGGTCCACGAAGTCGTCCCCGGCGACATGGAAGCCCGCCTGGCCGAAATCCTGGACGCCATCTACCTCGGCGCCCCCGGCGCCATCTCCGCCACCAAGGACTCCTTCCTCGGCGCCAACAACCTCAAGCTCGACGCCCGCCAGATCGCCCAACTCTCCCACGAAGGCTGGACCCAGCGCTCCTCCCCCGAAGGCCTTGAAGGCACCGCCGCCTTCCGCGACAAACGCACCCCCAGCTGGTACATCCCGCCAACCCCGCTGAACACCTGAGCATGGGCGCAAACGGGAAAAGTTTTTTGGTTCTTTTTTTCAAAAAAGAACAAGTCTTTTTTGAAAAAAGAAACAAAAACTTTTTATTTATTTGCGCCGGGCCATGACAAAAGCGCGCGGCGAAGGCGTCAAGAACGCCGCCATTCAGGCATTGCTGGTGCTGAACGGCATCGTGATGGTCTATCCGCTGCTGGTCATGCTGCTCTCGGCCTTCAAGACCAATGCCGAGCTCTTCGCCTCCCCCTTCGCCCTGCCCGAAAGCTTCTCCCTGACCAACGCCGCCCGCGTCTGGAGCGAGACCAATTTCCTCGCCTATCTCGCCAACTCCCTCATCGTCACCACCAGCGCGGTGCTGACCATCCTGGTCATCGGCACCATGGCCGCCTACGCCCTGGCCCGCTACCGCTTCCGCCTCAGCACCATCGTCTTCATGTTCTTCCTCTCCGGCCTGATGGTCCCCCTCAAGCTCGCTATCATCCCCCTCTTCATCCAGCTCGACACCCTCGGCCTGATCAACACCCGCGCCGGCCTGGCCCTGGTCTATGTCGCCATGGGCCTGCCCAGCGCCATCTTCATCCTCACCGGCTTCCTGCGCTCGCTCCCCGGCGAACTGGAGGAAGCCGCGCGGATGGAGGGCGCCAGCGAACTGCGCATCATGCTCCTGGTCATGCTCCCGCTGGCCCGCCCGGCCATGGTCATCGCCGCCATCCAGAACGCCGTGCCGATCTGGAACGACTTCTTCTTCCCCCTGATCTTCATCTCCAGCGAACGCCTCAAGACCCTGCCCCAGGGCCTGACCGTCTTCATGGGCGAATACTACACCGACTGGGGCGTCCTCTTCGCCGGGCTCAGCCTCTCCGCACTGCCCATCGTCGCCGTCTACATCCTCCTCTCCCGCCACTTCATCGCCGGCATGACCCAAGGCGCCGTGAAGTAGCCGCAAACCAACTCGCCCTGCGCCGCGCGCAACGCAGCTATTGATCTTTGAGGCAATTGTCGCCATTTGAGCGCGATCGGCGGTCGGGTACCGCCCAAACGAGGGAGTTTAACCATGATGCGTATGACCGCGGGCGCCATGATCGCCGGCGCCTTTTTCACCGTCGCCAGCGTGGGCGCCCAAGCCCAGGGCACCGGCTCGGCCACCATGGACGCGATTATCAAGCGCGGCGAAGTGAACTGCGGCGTCGCCGGCAACTCGCCGATGTTCTCGCTGCCGGACAGCCAGGGCGTGATGCGCGGCCTGGACGCCGATTTCTGCCGCACCGTGGCCGCGTCCATCCTGGGCGACGCCAAGAAGGTCAAGTTCATCCCCACCACCGCCCAGAATCGCTTCACCGCGCTGCAGGCCGGCGAGGTCGACCTGCTGTACCGCTCCACGACCTGGACGATGACCCGCGAGGCCAATCTCGGCACCCTGTTTGCCAGCGTGAACTTCTATGACGGCACCGGCTTCCTGGTGAAGAAGTCGCTGAACGTGAAGACCGCCAAGGAGATGGACGGCGCCAGCGTCTGCGTCGCCCCGGGCACCTCCACCGAGCTCGCCGTCGCCGACTTCTTCCGCGAGCACAAGATCAAGTTCACCCCGATCATCATCGCCGACGTGAACGAGATCCAGAACGCCTATCTCTCCGGCCGCTGCGACGCCTACTCGACCGACGCCTCCGGCCTGGCCGGCTTCCGCTTCCAACAGGGCGCGAAGGCCACCGACCACGTCCTCCTGCCCGACATCATCTCCAAGGAGCCGCTCGGCGCCATGGTCCGCAAGGGTGACGACAAGTTCTTCGACATCGTGCGCTGGACCTATTTCGCCATGACCATCGCTGAAGAACACGGCATCACGTCGGCAAACATCGACGAAGTCGCCAAGACCGCGACCATCCCCGAAGTGCGCCGCATGCTCGGCCTCGAAGGCGACATGGGCAAGGCGCTCGGCGTCGACAACCGCTGGGCCTTCAACACCATCAAGCAGGTCGGCAATTTCGCCGAGGTTTGGGACCGCAATGTGACGCCGTACGGCGTGCCGCGCGGCATCAACAACCTGTGGAACAAGGGCGGCCTGCACTACGCCCCGCCACTGCGCTGATCCGCTAACGAAGGCTTCGGCCATGGCCGCCCCGGTGCAAACCGGGGCGGCATTTTCGTGCGGACTGGAGGGCAGAAAGAAGATTCGTCTTTTTTTTCACAAAAAGAAGACTCTTCCCGCCACCTTGCTTTGCCAGCGCCCGGACCGCCTCGCCCGGCGCCAGCGGGATTGATCTTCGCGGCGAAACCATCGCAACCTGCGACGTGGCTGCGCTGCAAGGCCTGCAATCCCGATGGCGCAGTTCTTGCCTTACTCGCGTAAACGCTAAAGACCCAACCATCTCTCGGATCCGATTCAGCGCGCTGCTGTTGAGCCGGCTGCCATCGAAAGGCGCTGCGGACCATGTCCACAACCTCGCTTGATCCCAGGATGTCCGGACCGCGCCGTGCCCCCTCCAAGGGCATCACCCTCAACTGGTCCGACCCGCGCCTGCGCGCCATCGTCTGGCAGGTGCTGATCGTCGGCCTGATCCTCGGCGGGATCTGGTTCCTCGCCGCCACCACCGCGGCAAACCTGGAAGCCCGCCGCATCGCCACCGGCTTCGGCTTTCTCGAAAGCACCGCCCGCATCCCGATCGGCGAGTTCCTGATCCCCTACGATCCCGCGGTGAACACCTATGGCCGCGCCTTCGCCGTCGGCATCCTGAACACCCTGATGGTCAGCATCATCGGCGTGATCCTGACCACCCTGCTCGGCACCTTCGTCGGCATTGCCTCGCTCTCAGGCAACTGGCTGCTGTCGCGCATTTGCTATGCCTATGTCGAGATCATGCGCGACATCCCGCTGCTGCTGCACCTGCTGTTCTGGTACGCCCTGCTGCTGACGCTGCCCACGGTGCGCGAGGCGATGGAGCTGATCCCCGGCGTCTTCCTGTCCAATAGCGGGCTCAAGGTGCCGCTGCTGGTCTGGGAAACCGCGCATAGCTGGGCCGCCCTGGCCTTCGCCGCCGGCTGCATCGCAACCGTCATCGCCCGCCGCCGCGCCACCCGGATCCAGAACGCCACCGGCGTCCGTCCCAGCGTCTGGCCCGTGACCCTCATCGCACTCGTCGTGGTGCCTGGCCTCATCTGGCTGGCCCTCGGCGCCCCCTTTACCCTGGAAATGCCCATCAAGGGCCGCTTCCGCTTCACCGGCGGCGGCGCCATTACGCCGGAATTCATGGCACTGATGATCGGCCTGGTGCTGTACCACTCCGCCTTCGCCGCCGAGATCGTGCGCAGCGGCATCCAATCCGTGCCCTCCGGCCAATGGGAAGCCGGCGGCGCCCTCGGCCTCAAGCGCGGCACCCTGCTGCGACAGGTCGTGCTGCCCCAGGCGCTGCGCGTCATCATCCCGCCCATGACCAGCACCTATCTCGGCGTCGCCAAGAACTCCTCGCTCGCCGTCGCCATCGGC
>CAXNGD010000206.1:0-5508 GCA_964201575.1 Acetobacterales bacterium
GCGAAGACGATGAGTGCGCCAGATTGGTGATCGTGATCGCCGTGCCCATGACCGCCCTCAACGCCGCGAATCGCAGCCAGAGACGAGGGAATCAGAGAATGCCACCGTTGGAAACAGCCGAGAGTCCGAGGTTGGGGCGGTTGGTATGAACCGACAAGTGCGCCACCGGAATGTCGGCCTGCGGATACATCAGCATCAGCGGCACCCAGGCGCCGTGGTCCAGGCCGCGTTCCAGGTCGATGGCGCTGCGCATCCCGGCGGCGCGTAGCAGCGATGTTGTTGCCGCGGCCACATCCGGTGCCGGGGGTGCGGGATAGCGCATGTCGTAGAGCGCTGGGGGAAAGCCGCGGAAATCATGGATCGTGGTGTTGGCCGCGGGGGCGCTGACCTCCGGGGTCGCGGTCTCCCAATGGGCGGAGGCAACGAGGATCGCCGCCGGTCTGCCATATGCGGAATCGATCCGCCCGCCCAGCCCGCGGAGGAAGTCCCGCGCGGCGATATCGTCCAGCGGCAGGGTCGGCGCGCCGTGGCTCAGGAAGATGGCCGGTTGCATCGAGGGAGCCTCCAAGGTGATCCGCGCGCGGCACATCGCGCCGGTGGGCTGGGCCGCCGGCATGGGGCCGGCGCTCAGTCGAAGAGGCCCTTGTCTTCCTCGGCCAGGTACGGCTGCGTCTTGCCGATGTCGAAGGCCACGCCGAGGCCGGGTGTGTCCGGTACGCTGATGAAGCCATCGCGCACCGGCTCCAGGCCGAGAAGGATCTCGCTCCACCAGTCCGGGCGGATCGCCGGCAGTTCGAAGGCGATGAAATTGTCCGGCAGCGCCGCGCACACCTGCACCAGCGCCGCGGTGCCCAGCAAGCCGTCGGCGATGCCGTGCGGCGCCATCATCACCCCGTGCAGGTCGGCGTATTCGGCGACGAATTTCAGCTCGGCGAGGCCGCCGATATCGCAGGGGTCGGGGCCGATGATGCGCACCGCCTTGGTCTCAATCAGTTCGCGAAAATTCTGGCGCAGGTAGATCTGCTCGCCGGTATGGGTGGGGGTCGAGGTGGCCCGCGTGACCTCGCGATAGAGGTCGGCGCTGACATGGGGCGAGTAGTCGCCGGTGATCATGTCCTCCAGCCACATCAGGTTGAATTTCTCCAAGGCGCGACCGAGACGGATGGCGTCCGGCACCGTCAGGCCCGGCCCGCAATCCAGCGCCAGTCCGACCTCGTCGCCCAGCACCGCCTTCATGGCCGCCACGCAGTCCACGATATGCGCCAGCCCGCGCTCGGTCAGCATGCCGCGGTCGATCCAGGAGTGGAACGGTGTCGGCCGGCTCTCGCCCATGTGAAAGCCGGGCACCGCATTGCGCATGCCGGAGTGAAAGCCGATGCCCTGTTTGACGAAGGTGAAGCCGTGCGGCGCTGCCTTCATGTCGGCGACCGCGCGGGCAAAGTCCGCCGGCTGGAACCCCGGCATCGGCGACCGCACTCCGCCATTGTAGACCCGCACCCGGTCGCGGACCTTGCCGCCCAGCAGCTTGTGCACCGGCACCCCCGCCGCCTTGCCGGCGAGGTCCCAGAGTGCGATCTCGATGGCGCTGACCGCGGCCCCCCATGGCTTGAACGCGCCGCGCGGCCGCAGCTTGATCATGATCCGCCCGACCAGTGTGGGGTCCTCGCCGAGTGCGGCCTCGCGCAGCATGGCGACATGGGTCTTGACGTAGGGCTTGGTGTATTCGACCGGGCCGAAGCCGCTGAGTCCGGCATCGGTGACGATGCGCACCACGGGATTCTCGCCGATGATGGCACAGCGTATGTCGGTGATCTTCATGCGACGCTCCACGGGCGAAATCCCCCTGGCCAATCTGCCACCGCGGCCCCAGCTTGCGAAGCATGGAGATGGCGAAAGGGCGATGATGACGGAACCGACGGACGAGCCTCGGCGCGGCCGCGACCTGCGCCCGCTGCTGCTGTTGCTGGGCTATCTGCGGCCCTATGCGCTGCGCGTGGTGGCGGCGTCCTTGGCGCTGCTTGTGGCGGCGGGCATGGTGCTCGGGTTGGGCCAGGGCGTACGGCAGCTGATCGACCATGGCTTCGGCATGGGCAGCCAGGCGGAGCTTGATCGCGCGGCCTTGCTGATGTTCGCGGTGGTGGCGGTGCTGGCGGGGGCGACGTTCTGCCGGTTCTACTTGGTCTCCTGGCTCGGCGAGCGCGTGGCGGCCGACATCCGGCGCGATGTGTTTGCCCGGGTGATGGCGCTGTCGCCGGCGTATTTCGAGACGGCGCGCACCGGCGACATCTTGTCGCGCATGACCGCCGATGTCGGGGTGCTGCAGGCGCTGGTGGGCTCGGCGATCTCGCAATGGCTGCGCAATGCGCTGATGCTGGTGGGCGCCTTTGTCATGCTGGTGGTGACCAGTGCCAAGCTTGCCGCCGTGGTGGTGCTGGTGGTGCCACTGGTGGTGGGTCCGGCGATCCTGTTCGGCCGGCGGGAGCGCCGGTTGTCGCGCACCGCGCAGGAGCGCATCGCCGACCTCGCGGCCTATGCCGAGGAGGCGGTGACCTTCCTGCGCACGGTCCAGGCCTTCACCCATGAGCCGATCGACCGCCAGCGCTTCGGCGTGCGCGTCGAGGAGTCGGTGGCGGCGGCGCAGGCGCGCATCCGCACCCGCGCCATCCTGATCCTGTTGGTGATCCTGTTGGGGTTCGGTGCCATCACCTTCAGCCTGTGGGTGGGCGGGCGCGATGTGCTGGCCGGGCGGATTTCCGGCGGCGAGCTGTCGGCCTTTGTCTTTTACGCCGTGCTGCTGGCCAGTGCAGGGGCGACGATGAGCGAGATCTGGGGCGAGGTGCAGCGTTCGGCGGCGGCGGCGGAGCGGATTGTGGCTCTGCTGCGCGCCGAACCCGACATTGCCGCGCCGGCCGTGCCGGTGGCGTTTCCGGCGGTGTCACAGGGGCGGATCGCCTTTGACGATGTGACCTTTCACTATCCGGCGCGGCCGGATGTCGCGGCGCTGCGCGATTTCTCGCTGGCGGTTGCGTCCGGGGAGATGGTGGCCCTGGTGGGGCCGTCCGGTGCCGGCAAGAGCACGGTGCTGCAGCTTCTGCTGCGGTTCTATGATCCGCAGTCAGGAGTCATCCGGGTCGACGGGGTCGACATTGCCACGGCCGATCCCGCGGCGCTGCGCGGGCGGATCGGCCTGGTGGCGCAGGACCCGGTGATCTTCAGCGCCAATGCCTGGGAGAACATCCGCTATGGCCGGCCGGGGGCCAGTGACGCCGAGGTGCGCGCGGCGGCGATCGCGGCGGCGGCGGATTTCCTCGATGCGCTGCCGGAGGGGTTTGATACGTTTCTGGGGGAGAAGGGGGTTCGGTTATCGGGAGGACAGCGGCAGCGAATTGCGATTGCCCGGGCGATTCTGCGCGATGCGCCGATCCTGTTGCTGGATGAGGCGACCAGTGCGCTGGATGCTGAGGCGGAACAGGCGGTGCAGCATGCCTTGGCGGTGTTGGCCACCGGGCGGACCACGCTGGTGGTGGCGCATCGGCTGGCCACGGTGCGGCGCGCCGATCGGATTGTGGTGATCGAGGCGGGACGCGCGGTGGCGACCGGGACGCATGAGTCGCTGGTGGCCGAGGGCGGGCTCTATGCCAGGCTGGCGGCGTTGCAGTTCGCGCAGTGAGCTTGCGCTGACAGGGCTGGTGCCGTGAACTGGGGTTTCCATAGGAGGACCCGATCATGAAGGGTGTTGTTGTTTGCCCGCAACCGCGTGCCGCCGATGCCGGCGCCGCGATCCTGGCCAAGGGGGGAACGGCGTTCGATGCCGCGGTGGCCGCGGCGTTCTGCCAGATGGTACAGGACCCGTTCATGTGCGGCATGGGCGGGATGGGCACGTTGCAGGTGTTTCGGGCGGCCGATGGCAAGCACGAGATGATCGATTTCCATACGCGCGGCGGCAGCAAGGTCACGCCCGACATGTGGGCGGCCGACCAGAAGGGGCGGTCGGAGATCAGCGGGTATTCGTTCTTTGACGATAACCGCTCCGAGCTTGGCTACACCGCGGTGATGATCCCCGGGACGGTGCGGGGGTTTGCCGAGTTCCATGCGCGGTACTGCACGATGGACTGGGCCGATCTGCTGGCGCCGGCGATTGCGATGGCGCGGGCGGGGATGGTGGTGACGCCGTTTTATCGCGGGTTTCTGACTGGGGCGCCGATGGCGGGGGTGCCGGATGGGATGACGCGGATCAGCCGGACGGCGGAGTCGGCGAAGGTGTTTCTGGATGCCAAGGGCCAGGTTCATGGGATTGGCGAGACGCTGAAGCTGGATGACATGGCGCGGTCGTTGGAGCGGGTGGCGAAGGGCGGGGCGGAGGAATTCTATACCGGGGCGCTGTCCCGCGAGATCGTCGCGGATTTTTCGGCCAATGGGGCGTTCGTGACGGCGGAGGATCTTCGCGACTATCGGGTTCGGGCGGGGGTGCCGGTGATCGGGACGTATCGGGGGTGGGAGGTGGCGTCGAACCCGCCGCCGGGATCCGGGGCGGTTTTGATCGAGATATTGAACATTCTTGAGCAGTTCGATTTGGGGCGGCATCCGCCGGGGGGGGTGGAGCATCTGGATCTGTTGGCGCGGGCGCTGGCGGCGGCGCATGTGGATCGGGAGGCGTGGTTGGCGGATCCGGAGTTTGTCGATGTGCCGGTGGCGACGATGATTTCGAAGGAGCGGGGGGCGCATTGGGCGGCGGAGATACGCCGCGGGTGGTTGGCGGGGCATCGGCAGGGGTCGCCGCCGTCCTGCACGACGCATTTGTCGGTGATGGATGCGGCGGGGAATTCGGTGGCGGTGACGCATACGCTGGGCAGCGGGGCCGGGGTGGTGACGCCGGGGCTGGGGTTTCAGTGGAACAATGCGATGAAGTTGTTCGATCCGCAGCCGGGGCGGGCGAACTCGATGGCGCCGGGGAAGGCCCGGACGACCGGGATGGTGCCGACGATGCTGTTGAAGGATGGGCGGCCGATGCTGGTGGTGGGGGCGCCGGGCGGGTCGGTGATCATCACGGCGGTTTTGACGACGATCCTGAATATTGTGGATTTCGGCATGACGGCGACGGAGGCGGTGTCGTTTCCGCGCATCCATTGCGAGGCGGGGCCGGTTTTCGCCGAGGCGCGGGTGCAGGGGGATGTTGTCGCGGCGCTTCGAGCGCGGGGGCATGAGGTGCGGCAGAGTGCGCATTCGTTTGATCCGACGATGAGCCGGGCGCATGCGATCTGGCTGGGCGGGGGGAGCCGGGGGGCGCTTGGGCATTGGCAGGCGGGGGCCGATCCGCGGGGCGGGGCCGGGGTGGCCTGGGCCTGGTCGTATATTGCGATACGTCATGAAATAGGCGTGGGTTGGCGCGGCTTAGGGCTGTCTCATTTTTGATTTTGGGGGGATGATCCAGGGGTCGCGGGGCTTGCGCTGGGGGTAGATGGAGTGTCGGTGGCGCACGGGTTCGGGCTTGGCGTGGGCGGGTTTGGC
>CAXNGD010000207.1:0-5507 GCA_964201575.1 Acetobacterales bacterium
TCCGCGTGGCATGCTGCATCGCCAGCGCCAGGTCAAGCAGCACCACACCCACACAGGCCCCGGCATCGGCGCGGCCGCGCAGCAGCGCCATGATCTCATGCGCCGCGGCGGGATCCAGGTCAGCGGTCGGCTCGTCCAGCAGCAGCACCGAGGGCTCACCCGCCAGCACCCGGGCCAGCATGGCCCGCCGCGCCTGCCCGCCCGACAACCGGTCCACCCGCCGATCACGCAACGCCAACAGCCCGCACGCCACCAGCGCCCGCTCCACCGGCGCGGCATCTTCATCGCCATGCGGAATGCGCCCCAGCGCCGCGACCTCGGCCACCGTCAGCCCCCAGGCCGAGCGCGCCCCCTGCCCCAGCCAGGCCACGCGGCGCGGATCCTGCCGCGGCGCACCGCGCAACAGCCCGGCCAGAGCCCGCAACAGCGTCGACTTGCCCGCCCCATTGGGACCCACCAGGGCCACCAGTTCCCCGCCCCCAACCCGGATGGCAGCGCTGTGCAGCACCGTGCGCCCGCCCAGCCGCACCGGCGCCTCGAACCACCCGATCACGGCGCCACCCGCCGCGCGATACGCACCAGAAACGGCGCCCCCAGCAGCGCCGTCAGCACCCCCAGCGGCGGCTCCTGCGCCAGCGGCAACAGCAGCGGTGCCGCGCGAACCACCAGGTCGGCGGCCAGCAGCAGCGCCGCCCCGCCCAGCGCCGAGCAAACCAGCAGCGCCGAAGGCCGCTCGCCCAATATCGGGCGCAGCAGATGCGGCACCACCAGCCCGACAAAGCCGATCCCGCCGCCAACCGCCGTGCCCGCCCCAACCACCAGCGCCACCCCGGCGGCCGCCAGCGCCAAAGTGCGGCCCACCGGCACCCCCAGGCTGGCCGCGGTCTCCTCGCCCAGCGCCAGCGCATCCAGACGACGGCCCAGCCGCAGCATGATCGCCACCCCCAGCAGGATCGGCGGCGCCGCCAGGGCAACATGCAGCGGTGCCCGGTCGGCCAGCCCGCCCATCAGCCAGAACGTGACCTCGGCCAGCGCATAGGGGTTCGGCGCGAAGGCCAGCGCCATGACCTGCAGCGCCGAGGCAATGGCCGACAGCCCGACCCCGGCCAGAATCAGCGACGGCGCCGAGGGCGCCCGCCCGGCAAAGGCGAACAGCACCCAGCAGCCCAGCGCCGCGCCGGCCAGCCCGGCCAGCGGCAGCGCCGGAGCGAAGGCCAGGCCCAGCCCCCAGTAGAACCCCAGCATCGCCCCCAGCCCCGCCGCCCCCCCGATGCCAAGCAGCGCCGGGTCGGCCAGCGGGTTGCGCAAGGCGCCCTGCAGCACCGCCCCGGACAGGCCGAGCCCGCCACCGATCAGCAACGCCAGCAGGGCGCGCGGCAGGCGGAGCTCCCACAATATTCCCGGCTCCGGCACCCCGAACCCGGTGGCGCCAATCAGCACCGCCAGACCCGCCAGCACCACCACCATCAGAACCAACACGAGCCTCATGGCGCCAGCATCGCCACCGCCGCCGCGGTCCAGGGGCCGCCGCAGATGGTCAGGTGCGGCGCAAGCGCGCGGCGCGGATGATGGGCCAGGGCGGGATGGGCCAGCCACTCGGTCGCCCGGGCGGGATAGGCGGGCGGCGGCGCGACTACCAGCAGCACGGCAGGGGCGCGGGCCAGCGCCTCCAGGCTGAGGGCGCGGCCATCGGCGGCGTTGGTCAGTCCGGCCGCGCGCAGCACCGCGTCGCGCAGGCTGCCCGTTCCGGCGGTCAGGCCACGCGGTTCCAGCGCAATGGCAGAGCCTTGCGACGAACGCGGCCGGGCCAGGATCGCGTCCATCTCGGCCAGCAGCGCCTCGGCGCGGGCCGGGGCACCCAGGCGGGCGCCGAGCTGGCGGGTGGTCGTGCGGATGGCGTCGAAATCAGTGGGCGGGGGGATGCGCTCCACCGCCACGCCGCGGCGCGCCAGGGCATCGAGCGTGGCGCGTGCGCCCCAGGGTGCGGCCAGCACCAGGGCCGGGCGCAGCGCCAGCACCGCCTCGGCATCGGCGCGCACCGTCGGCACCGCCTGGGCGGCGGACTGCATCGCCGATAGCGCGGGGTCGCGCGCCAGGAAGGTGATGGCGGCGGCGCGCTCCGGGGCCAGGGCGAGGAGATACTGGTCGGTGCAGAGGTTCAGCGAGACGATGTCGGGTGTGGCTTGGGCGGGGAAGGCGAGAAAAAGAAATAAAGCACTTCTTTTTGTGAACAAAAAGAAGCAAAAAAACTTTTTCCATTTGCCGTCGCTGTTGGACCGGCATTCATCGTTGGCGTGTGGATGAAGTTTTTTTGCTTCTTTTTGTTCACAAAAAGAAGACTCTTCCTTCCCCTTCACAACACCAGCACGCCGCGATGCTTGGCCTTGCCTTCGGGCTTGACATGGATGGTGATGACCAGCCCTTCCATCTCGGCCTTCAGCGCCGCCTCGATGCGGTCGCAGATAGCATGCGCGTCGGCCACCGTCATCAGGGCGGGGACCACGAGGTGGAACTCCAGGAAGGTCAGCCGGCCGGCATGGCGGGTGCGCAGGTCATGCGCCTCGATCGCGCCGGCGGCGTGGGTGGCGACCAGGGCGCGGATGCGCGCGACGATCTCGGCGGCCGGGGCCTCGTCCATCAGCCCGCCGACCGACGAGCGGATCACCAGCGTGCCGGAGGCCAGGATGTAGAGCGCGGTCGCGGCGGCGAGCAGCGGGTCGATCCACCAGATGCCGGTTGCCACCGCCAGCCCGAAGCCCGCCAGAACACCCACCGATGTCACGACATCGGACAGCAGGTGCTTGCCATCAGCCGCCAGCGCCGGGGAGCGCAGGCGCCGCGCCGCGCGGATCAGCACCAGGCCCCAGGCCAGGTTCAGCACCCCGGCAACCCCGTTCAGGGCAATGCCGAGCAGCGGGGCGTCGATCGGTGCGGGTGCCTGGACGCTGTGCCAGGCGTGCTGGAGGATCACCAGGGCGGCGACCACGATCAGCACGCCCTCGATCACCGCAGCGAAGAACTCGGCCTTGTCGTGGCCATAGGGATGGTCGGCGTCGGCCGGGCGGGCGGCCAGGCGCAGGGCGATGAAGGCGGCAGCGGAGGCGGCGACATTGACCACCGATTCCGCAGCGTCGGAGAACAGCGCCGCACTGCCGGTGACCCACCAGGCCGCCAGCTTGAGCGCCAGCACCACCAGGCCGAGGGCGATGCTGCCGGCGGCGATGCGTTCGGCCTGTCTCATGCGAGGAGGGGTTTCATGCCGCGCGATCCCTGCCGTGCCCGATCGCCGACCCGCTCCCGCGCGCCGCAGCGTGTCCGCGCGGCGGCACCGTCACGCGCGCGGTGCGACCATCACGAAGAGCTGCTTGCGGGCGAAGGAGAACCACAGCCGGCGACCGCCCTGGTAATCCATGCCGATGATCATGTCGACGTTGCCGAGGTTGGAATCGGTGACCAGCAGGCGTGCGTTGCCGAAGCGTTCGGGCCCGATCTGCAATTCGGCGAAGCGGTGCTGGCGCACTGTCACCGCCGCGGGGCCGACGCCGCGCATGATTGTGGTGGGGGCGGCGGCGAGCGCCTCGGCGGTGACGCCGCTGGCGATGGCGGCGCGGGCGCTGATCACCGAGGACGTGGCGCCGGTGTCGATCAGGGCCATCAGAGTGGTGCCGCCGACCCGCACCTGCATGTTCATCCGCCCACGCGGGGAGACCTCGGCCGGGACGATGATGTAGGGCTCGCGCCAGGGCGGGATGGCGGTATCGCCACAGACGAGGCCGCCGTACAGCGTCATCTTGCGCTTCGGCAGGTCGAGGTCGATGTCGAAGGCGCTGAGCACCGTGACTCCGAGCAGACCGTCGATGCGATCGGTGACGTTGGAAGGCAGGGCATAGGGCAGGGCGGAGACCGGGTGGTCGGGGATGGCCAGGCCGGCGAAGTCGAAGTCGCGCACCAGGGCGGCGAAGCTGGTGAACGAGCCGCCGGCGCCGGCCTCGGTGAAGCTGCGGCTGGAATCGATGCTCAGCCCCAGGCGGCGGACGGCGTCCTGGGTCAACAGCACGCGCTCGGCGCCGGTGTCCAGCAGCAGGGTGACAGGGTTGCCGTTGATCCGCGCCTGGACCAGCGGGGTGCTCTGTGTCACCGCGACCGGCACTTCGGCGCAGGGGCGGATGCCGCAGCTGCGCGGGCCCGCCGCACCCGGCGCCGTGCCGCCGGGCGCGGCGCAGGCGGCGAGCAGCAGTACGCAGAACAGGACGGCCAGCCGCATCGGCTTCACCTTTTTGTCAAATCAGCGGCCCCGGATCAGCGAGGGGGCGGGCCGCCGGGGGCGCCAGAGGGGGCGCCCCCTCTGGCGCCCCCTCTGGCAACATATACGGCATCGGAGCCGTTCGATATCCAGATCCGCGTGCGGGCCAGGATGTCCAGCCCGACGACCATGTCCGCGGTCATGCCGAGGTCGAGGATCCAGATATTCGGCGCCGGAAAGCGCAGCCCGACGATATCGGCGGCGCCGAAGCGGTGCTGCCACATCGGCACCGTGGCCTCAGACATGGTGCGCATGGTGCCCTGGCGCGCGCCCGGGGGCGGGGCGTCCCGGGCGCCGACGGTTTTGGCAAAGCTATGGTCGACCACGGTGGTGGTGGCGCCGGTATCGACCAGCGCCTTGACGGTGCGGCCATCCAGCGTCACCGCCACCATGGGCCGGTTGTCGCCGCTTTGCCGGCCGGCGCGCGGGAAGGTGCCGAAGCCGGCGGGCCAGGGCGGGCTGCCGGCGGGGCAGAAGCGGGCGCGATAGAGGCGCATGGTGCGGGCGGGGAAGTCGATCTCGATGTCGTTGCGTTCGAAGGCGCGCATGCCGACGATGCCGTCGAAGCCGCGCCCGGCGGCCTGGCTTTCGGTCATCTCGATGATGATCTGATCGCGCTCGGTGACCTGGCTGCCGATGCCGACGGCGACGACCTCGAACACCCGGCGGTAGACGGTGCCGCCGAGGCCGGACGCGAAAGCGCGCATGTCCGAGCGCTGGCGCAGGCCGAGCCGGGCGGCGACCTCGGCGTCGATCATCAGGCCGGTGGCGCCGCTGTCGAGCATCATCGTCACCGGTTTGCCGTCCAGCGTCATGGCGATGCTCCAGCGGGTGGTCGCCGGCGGGCTGGGCGGGATCAGCGGGACCTCGGTCACCTTGTGGACAGCGCAAGCCTCGGGGCTGCCCGGAACCACCGCCTGTCCGCAGCCGCCGAGCAGCACCAGCCAAAGAACGATCAGTTTCCGCACCGCACTCTCCCGATTGGCCCGAACCAAATGGATAGAATTTTTTGCTTCTTTTTTCAAAAAGAAGCGCTTTCTTTTTTGAAAAAAAGAAACGGCGGATTCAAGTTTGGGAGCGAACGCCGCCGGGAGGCCCTATAGGATAGGGTGTCCCGATGGGTTCTCACCGACGCGCGCTGACGATTGTTGATCGGACGACGATTGAGCTTCGTTTGCAGGACGGCTGGAGCGTGCGGGCGATA
>CAXNGD010000208.1:0-5506 GCA_964201575.1 Acetobacterales bacterium
AAGCAAAAAAACTTCGTTTGATGGAGCTGGGCGAAGGGATGATGCTGGGGAGCTTGGGCTTACCCCTCACCCCGCCCCTCTCCCCCAAGGGGAGAGGGAGCGTTCTTATTGGATGACGTTTTTTGCTTCTTTTTGTTCACAAAAAGAAGACTCTTTCTTGAATGCCTTTACTGGCGGTTCACGCGCACGGGGATGAGGGACAATGCCCCGGCGGCGAGGAAGAGGACGATTACGGCCATGCCCGCCCGTTGGCTTTGGAAGGTGGTGGTTGCCAGGGCGAGGGTGGCGGGGCCGAGGAAGGCGGTGACGCGGCCGGAGAGGGCGAAGAGGCCGAACCAGGCGGCGCGGGAGTCTGGGGGTGCCATGTGGGCCATGAGGCTTCGGCTGGCGGCTTGGGCGGGGCCGACGAAGAGGCCGAGGGCGAGGCCGAGGGTCCAGAACCAGATGGGATCGCACACCAGGAGGAGGGGGATGGCCAGGGCGACGAGGGCGCAGAGGCTGATCAGCACGGTTGGTTTGGCGCCGATGCGGTCTTCGATGACGGCGCAGGCCAGGGCGCCGAGGCCGGCGGTGATGTTCAGGCCGATGCCGAAGACGAGGACATCCTGGGCGGAGAAGTTGAATTCGCCGGCGGCGTAGATGCCACCGAAGGCGAAGAGGGTGATGAGGCCGTCCATGAAGAGCATGCGGGCGAGCAGGAGGTTGCGCAGGTTGGGGTTTCGGATGGCGCTGCGCAGGGTGGTGCGCAGTTCGGCCAGGCTGTCGCGGATGGCGGTGCGCCAGGGCTGGGTTGGGGCGGGGTCCGGGATGAGGAAGATGGCGGGCCAGCCGAAGGCGGCGACCCAGAGGCCGGCGAGGATTGCGGTGGCGCGGATGTGTTCGGACTGGGACTTGTCCAGGCCAAAGGGGGCGGGGTCTGGCATGACCAGGACGAGCAGGGCGATGACGAGGCAGGCGAGGCCGCCGGCGTATCCCGCGGCCCAGGCGAGCATGGAGAGGCGGCCAATGCGGTGGGGCGGGACGAGGGAGGGGAGCCTGGCGTTGTAGAAGACGGTGGCGACTTCGAAGGCGACGGTGGCGGTGGCGACGAGGATGAGGGCGAGGGGGACGTAGGCGGGGTCTGGCTTGACCCACCAGAGGGCGATGGTGGACAGGGCGGTGATGGCGATGCAGAGGCCGAGCATGGGGGCGCGCCAGCCGCCGCGGTCGGCGAGCGCGCCCATCGGGACGGCGAGCAGGGCGATCAGGATGCCGGCGGCGGATTGGGTGGCTGCCCAAAGGGCGGCGCCGGTGACGGGGTCGGTGGCGACGGCCTGGGTGAAGTAGGTGGCGACGACGAAGGTTGCGACGACGGTGGCAAACGCGCTGTCGGCGAAGTCGTAGAGGATCCAGGCCGTCACGGCGCGGCGCGGGGCACCCATATGTTCACCTGTTTTGCCCATTCTGGCGGTCAGGGTAGGGTGCGGCGGGGTTGGAGGCCAGCGATGCGGATGATGAAGGTGTTTGTTGTTGTGGGCCTGGTGCTTGGCGGGGGGGCGCAGGCCCAGGGACAGGGACAGGAGCGGCATAGCAGCAGCGGCAGCGGGTTTGTGATCGGCGTGGGGCGGGCGGTGACCAACCATCATGTCATCGATGGCTGCCAGCGGGTGAGCGTGCGGACGCCGCAGGGGCAGGTTTTGCCGGCGCGGGTGATGGCGAGCGACGCGCGGCGGGACCTGGCGCTGTTGGGGTACGAGGGGAATGCGGGGCCGGCGCTGCGGTTTCGCGAGACGCCGGCGGTGGCGCGCGGCGAGATGGTGGTGACGTATGGGTTTCCGCTGTCCGGGGTTTTGTCGTCCGGGCCGACACTGACCACCGGGGATATCAGCGCGCTGGCGGGATTGCGGGACAATCCGCTGCATTTCCAGATCAGCGCGCCGGTGCAGCCGGGGAATTCGGGCGGGCCGCTGCTGGATGCGCAGGCCAATATCGTCGGCGTGGTGGTGAGCAAGCTGAATGCGATGCGGATTGCGCAGATGACGGGGGGGGATATTCCGCAGAACGTCAATTTCGCCATCAAGGGGGCGGAGGCGGTGCGGTTTCTGCGCGAGAACGGCGTGACGCCGGAGCTGGCGGCGAGCACGGGGGCGGACCGGCGGGCCAGCGAGGTGGGCGAGGTGGCGAATGCCTCGACGCTGTTCATTCAGTGTTTTGGGAGTGGGGCGCGGGCGGCGGGGGGCCAGGCGGGGAGCAAGCCGGCCGATGATCCGTCGTTCCGGCTGGTGAATCGCGGGCAGCAGCCGATTGCCGAACTGTTTGCCACGCCGGCGGGGACGGGGAGCTGGGGGCGCAACCGGTTGGAGCAGGGGCCGCTGGCGCCGGCGGGGGCGCAGGTTCTGCGGCTGCCGCGCGGGGGGGAGTGCGTGTACGACCTGAGGGTGGTATTCGCCGACAGGAAGGCGCTGGAGCGCAAGGGGGCGAATCTGTGCCGGGTCACCGACCTGCCGGTTCCCTGATGAGCGGCGTGTCGGCGAGCGGGAGGATTTCCGGGGTGAGGCAGGACACGATGATGTCGCAGGAACGGACAGGATGAACGCCGGGGCGGGCGAGGTGCGGGCGCCGTCGACGGGGATGCGGGGGAAGAACTATGCCCGCAAATACTGGCCGTTCGTGGTGCCGGCGGGGCTGGTGGTGTTCGCGGTGATCGTTTTTCCGTGGATCTTCACGCTGTACATGTCGGTCCATGAGTGGAAGGTGGGCGGGGCGTTCACCTTTGTCGGGCTCGACAACTACCTGCGGCTGCCGAATGACGAGCGGTTCCTGGGGGCGGTGTGGCGGACGCTATATTTCACCGTGCTGTCGGTGGCGTTCCCGGTGATCCTGGGGGTGGCGGCGGCGGTTTGCTTTCACCGGAATTTTCCGCTGCGCGGGCTGGCGCGGACGATCTTCATTTTGCCGATGATGGCGACCCCGGTGGCGATCGCGCTGGTGTGGACGATGATGTTCCATCCGCAGGCTGGGGTGCTGAACTATCTCCTGACCTCGGTTGGCATTCCGCCGAGCATGTGGAGCTATGACTCCGCCACGGTGATCCCGACGCTGGTGCTGGTGGAGACCTGGCAGTGGACGCCGCTGGTGATGCTGATCGTATTGGGGGGGTTGGCGAGCCTGCCGACCGATCCGTTCGAGGCGGCGCGGATCGACGGGGCGAGTGCGTGGGACATGTTTCGGCACCTGACGGTGCCGCTGGTGTGGCCGCACATCATCGTGGCGACGGTGATCCGGACGATTGATTCGCTGAAGGCGTTCGATTTGATCTTCGTGATTTCCGGGGGCGGGCCGGGGACGTCCAGCGAGACGATCAACCTGTATCTGTACCAGACGGCGTTTGCGTTTTATAACATGGGCTATGCGGCGGCGATGACGGTGGTGTTCTTCATCATCATCCTGCTGATCAGCCTGGTGTTGTTCAGCAGCCGGCAGCAGGAGAAGTGGCAATGAAGGCCCTGCTGTCGATGAAGGGCTATCAGGTCCGGCGGCTGGTCGGGCGGGTCTTCTTTGGGCTCAGCGTGTTCGCGCTGGTGTCGCCGGCGATCCTGGTGTTCCTGTGGATGCTGTCGCTGTCGCTGAAGAACGAGGTGGACAACATGTCCTTCGTTCCGGTGTTCATCCCGAATCCGCCGACGCTGGCCAATTTCATCGAGGTGTTCGAGCGCAACGACTTCCTGACCTATACGATCAACTCGGTGATCGTCTCATTCGGCGCGACCGGGCTGGCGCTGTTGCTGGGGGTGCCGGCGGGGTTTGGGATTGCCAAGGCGCGGGCGCACAAGGTGGCGGCGCTGATCATGATCGCGCGGGTGACGCCCGGCCTGTCCTACCTGATCCCGCTGTTTCTGATGTTCCAGTGGCTGGGGCTGACCGGGTCGCTGGCGCCGCTGTTGATCACCCATCTGGTGATCACGGTACCGATCGTGGTCTGGGTGATGATCGGCTTCTTCGAGGGGTTGCCGGCGGAGCTGGAGGAGGCCGCCCTGGTGGACGGGGCGACGATCTGGCAGGCGTTCATCCATATCGCCATGCCGTTGGCGCGGCCGGGGATTGTGGTGGCGATGATCCTGGCGTTCATCTTCAGCTGGAACAACTTCATCTTCGGCGTGGTGCTGGCCGGACGGGCGACGCGGACGCTGCCGGTGGCGGTGTACAATGTGATCAGCTTCGAGCAGGTGAGCTGGGGTCCGCTGGCGGCCGCCGCCTTGCTGGTGACGTTGCCGGTGCTGTTGCTGACGCTGCTGATGCAGAAGGAGATCGTGGCCGGGTTGACGGCGGGGGGCGTCAAGGGCGGCTGAGCCAAATTGTCGCCGAAAGTAACCCCTGTGAAGGGGGTTCAGGGTAGCCTCACGGATGATTGGATTGCCGGGGGCGCGAGGCTCCGGTAGGCGGACGTCAATGGTTGGGGGTTGCCCCCGGTGGAGGCTGGGCTTGGCTTTGTACCTGGTGACTGGCGGCGCCGGCTTCATCGGCTCGCATCTGTGCGATGCGCTCTTGGCAGCCGGGCGGGCGGAGCAGCTGGACGGGCGCTGCGAGTTGATCCGCGGCGATGTGATCGATCCCGTGGCGGTGGGTGCTGCGATGGCGGGGGTTGCCGGCTGTTTTCACCTGGCGGCGATCGCCTCGGTGGCGCGCGGCAACATGGAATGGCGCGCCACGCACCTGGTCAACCAGACCGGCACTGTGACAGTGCTGGACGCGGCGCGGGCGGCGGGCGGGGTGCCGGTGGTGTATGCGTCATCGGCCGCGGTGTATGGGCATCTCGGGGATACCGTGGCGCGCGAGGATCTGCGGCCGGGGCCGTTGACCGCCTATGGCGCGGACAAGCTGGGCTCGGAGCTGCATGCGGCGGCGGCGCTGCATGTGCACGGGGTGCCGAGCGTGGGGCTGCGGTTCTTCAACGTCTATGGGCCGCGGCAGGATCCGCATTCGCCCTATAGCGGGGTGATCTCGATCTTTGCAGCCCTGGTGGCCGCCGACCGGACGGTGACGGTGCATGGCGACGGCGCGCAGCTGCGAGATTTCGTTTTTGTCGGCGATGTCGTGGCGCATCTTCTGGCGTCGATGCGCCATCTCGATACCAACCGGGTGAGCGCAGTGTTCAATGTCTGCACCGGGCACGGGACCTCAGTGCTGGCGCTGGCGCAGACCCTGGGCCGGCTGAACGGGCGGGCGGCGCGGATCGTCCATGGGCCGGCGCGGCCGGGGGACATCAGGCGGTCGCTTGGCTGTCAAATCGCTTGCAACCGTGACCCCCTTTTCGCGTCCAAAAATGACCCCCCTGTTGGACTTTTTTTGGGTGCGCTGGGTGCGCTCGAGGCTGCTTCAAGCGGTGGGTAAGGCTACGCTCAACAATTTTCGCTTCGGTCTGATGACCTTGGGCTGATGGTGTAGTTCCACTCAGGGTGCCACGTGTTGGTGGCGATGTTGAGGGTCGCCATCTCCTGGTCGCTGACGCGGATTGCCTTTGGATAGA
>CAXNGD010000209.1:0-5506 GCA_964201575.1 Acetobacterales bacterium
ATGAACGCCGTCACCCCGTCCTGCCGCTTGCCGTCCCCGGTCCGCGCCATGACGATGATGAAATCGGCATACGGCACCCGGCTGACCCAGATCTTGCGCCCGTTGATCACCCAGTCATCGCCGTCCTGCACCGCCCGCGTGATCATCCCCGCGGGATCGCCGCCCGCCCCAGGTTCGGAAATCGCAATCGCCGACCGCGCCGTCCCCGCCGCATACGGCTCCATGTATTTCTTGCGCTGCTCCGGGCTCGCCACCGCCAGCAGCATATGCAGGTTCGGACTGTCCGGCGGAAACGAGAAAGGAGTGCAGCTGCGCCCCAACTCCTCGTTCATGCCCATCAGCGCCACCGCCGGCAGATTGGCCCCGCCAATCTCCTCCGGCACATCCAAAGCCCAAAGCCCGAGTTCACGGCACCGGGCCAGCAACTTGTCTTCCTCCTCGTCGGACAGCCCCGCCTTGCCCCCCGCCGCCTCGCGCGCCAACACCGCGCGTTCCAGCGGCATCAACTCCTGGTCGACGAACTTCGCCACCAGGTCCTTCAACATGCGGTGCTCTTCAGACAACTCGAACATAGGGCGGTTCCTCCTGCCGCCATTCTCGCCGCCCCGCCCCCGGGCGGCAAGTCGCGATCAGCCCCCCGCGATCAAACCCGCACGGGATCGATCGCCACCACGATCCCCTCGGCCGCCTCGATCACCTCGCCTGCCGCCAGGCACAGATCCTCACGAAACCGCGGCGCCATGATCTGCACCCCCGGCCGCAACCGCCCATGCCGCCCCACCGGCACCGCTAGCGACGGCAGGCCCAGCACCGGGGCGATCAGGCTGACCCGGATCTGGTCCAGCACCTGGCGCTGCCCCTCCAGCGTGGTGTCCAGATCATGCACCGGCGCCAGGCTGCCCATGGTGGGCAGAACGACCAGCGGCCGCGTCTGCATGAACTCCAGCCAGCGCCAGATATACAGGTCGCGATGGGCAATCGCCTTCAGGAACGCCTCGATCCCCGTCGGCGGGACCAGCTGGTTCCACAACTCCATCGAGGCAATGCCCGCGGGATCACCCAGCTCGCGCATCCGCGGCAGCAGCGCGGGAAACAGCTCGTTGGCGCCGATATCCAACCAGCACTGGATGATGTCATTGAGATCCGGTGGCGAGACTTCCTCCACGTCATAGCCCGCCGCGGCCAGATGCTTGCCTGCAGTGCGCACCGCCTCGGCCTGCGCCGGATGCAACGTGCCACCGGGGTTCTCCACCACCAGAGCCACGCGCTTGGGCAGCGCAGGACCGGCAAGCGGGACATCAACCCAACGACTATCCCGCGCGTCGCCCTTGGCCATCGCCGTGAACGCCAACCGGCAATCGCGGATCGTGCGGGTATGCGGCCCCTGCACCGCCATCATCTGCGCCCCGAACGGTCGGGCCACTTCCTGGCTCGGGTTGAAGGCCGGCACCCGGCCCAGGCTGGGGCGAAGCGCGATGACGCCGTTGTACATCGCCGGGATGCGGACCGAGCCGGCGATGTCGTTGCCATGCGCGATTGCCCCGATCCCGGTGGCCACCGACGCGCCGGCCCCGCCCGACGACCCGCCGGGCGAGACCGTGGGATCCAGCGGATTGAGCGTGCGGCCATGCAACGCATTGTCGGAGAATGCCCGCATCGAGAAGGGCGGCAGATTGGTCCGCCCGATGATGATCCCGCCGGCCGCCCGCAAGTTTGCCACGACAGGCGCATCCTCGCCGGCGATCGCGTTCTTGAAGGCAACCACGCCATTGGTGGTGGCGTACCCCACCTGGTCCACATTGACCTTGATGGTCACCGGCACGCCATGCAGCGGCGGCAGTTCGTCACCGCGCCGCTGTTTCACATCGGCGGCATCGGCGGCGGCCAGCGCCTCGCCGGCCATTTGCTGGATCACGGCGTTGAGGTACGGGTTCACCTCGTCGAGCCGGTCAAGACTGGATTGCACCGCCTCGCGGGCCGAGGCGCGGCCGGTGCGGATCAGCCGGGCCTGGTCGGTGGCGTCCAGGCGCCAGAGTTCGTTTGCCATGTCAGCCTCGTTTCACGTTCCAGAACAGCGCGTACCCATCCAACACACCGGAGATGTTCTTGCGATAGGCATTCGGCGCGAAGAACTGGCCGAACGGGATGTAGGGCTGGTCCTCGAAGGCCTGAAGCTGTATATCGCGGGCGAGCTTCTTCTGTTCGGCCATGTCGGATGAATCAAGCCAGGCATCGCGCAGGGCTTCCAGCTTCTCGCTTTCGGGCCAGCCGATCCGCCCGCGCCTTCCGTTGGCCCGCAGGGAGGAATTCACCGCGGGATCGAGCTGATCCACGCCGGACCAATAGCTGTGGAAGGCGTTCCAGCCGCCGGCGTCCGCCGCGTCCTGGCGGCCCAGGCGCTGGACCACGCTGCCCCAGTCCATATACAGCGGATCGACGTTGAAACCGCAGCGGGTCAGCATGTCGACGCCGACATCGCCAGCGAACTTCAACGCGGGAACGTCGGTCGGCACCAGGACGGCGACCTTCTCGCCCTTGTAGCCGGCCGCGGCGATCTCGCGCTTGGTGCGGGCGAGGTCGCGCGGGCTGGTCAGGTTCTGCATGCCGGCATCGTTGGCCCAGGGGCCGTTGGGGGCGAAGAAGCCGACCCCGGTGTTCCACATCGTTTTGTCGGTGCCGGCGACGGCCGTCATGTAGTCTTCCTGGTTCACCGCCGACCAGACCGCGCGGCGGATCGCCGGATTGTTGAACGGCGGGGTCAGGTGGTTGAACCGCAGGAAGCCGAGATAACCGGTCTTGTCGTGGTTCGCGATGGTCAGGTTGGCGTTGCGGCGCAGCAGCGGCAGCAGGTCGGTGGTGGGGTTTTCCCACCAATCCACCTCGCCATTCTGCAAGGCGGCGCCGGCGGTGCCGGAGTCCGGGATGACGTGCCATTCGACACGGTCGAAGTTCACGATCTTCGGCCCGGCGATGAAGCTCGGCGTGCCTGTGCCGACCGGCACATAATCCGGGTTGCGGGCGAAGACCACGCGGCTGCCGGCGACACGTTCATTGGCGACGAAGCGATAGGGGCCGCTGCCGATCATTTCGGTGATCGGCTTGCCGGTGGCCGGCGCGATCAGGCGCTCTGGCATAATGGCGCAGATCGAGGAGCCCGGCTTGCCGAGGGCGGCGGCGACCAGGGCGAAGGGCTTCTTCATGCGGAAGCGCAGGCGCTTGTCATCCAGCGCCTCCAGCGTGTCGGTGCGGTCCATCAGCGTCTGGCCCATGTTGTCGCGCAGGCCCCAGCGCTTGATCGAGGCCACAGCGTCCTTGGCCAGCACCGGTTCGCCGTCGTGGAACTTCAGCCCGTCGCGCAGGGTGATGGTCCAGACCTTGCCGCCTTCCTCGACCTGGTGGCCGGCGGCCATCTGCGGCGTGACCTGGAAGTCCGATGAGGTGCCGTAGAGCATGTCGTAGACTATGATCGCGGCGTTGCGGGTGATGTACGAGGCGCTCCAGGACGGGTCGAGCACGGTGAGGTCGGCATGCGGGATGAATTTCAGCACGCGCTGTCCCTGGGCCGCGGCGATGCTGGGTGCGGCCAATGGCAGGGCAGCGGCTCCGGCCAGGAAACTGCGCCGAGTGGGACGCGCGTTGGGCATCGGAACCTCCTTCGGGATGACGCGGCTGGACGAAAGCCTAGACCGGCATGGGGCGGCGAGGGAACGATTAGTTTGCTGCGTCGAGCGGCCAGATCGGGCGGCGGATGCGGCGGAACGGCAGGCGGGTGTAGTCGTAGGTGGTGAGGCCGCCGGCGTCGCAGGACACGACCTGGGCCGCCACTGGTACGAACGCGGCGCGGAAGCCGTGCATGCATTTCAGGCCGAGGGCGGCGCAACGCGCAGGGTCGATGCCGTAGATCTTGAATTGCTGCTGGTCGAGGATGTTCTTGTTCTCGGTTGAGACGATGATGTCGATGCCGCCGATGCGCAGCACCGCACTGGGACCGAAGCTGCCGAGCGTGCCGGGGGCGTAGGGGCCTTCGTGGACATAGGCGCCGTCGGAGAGGCGGATGATTTCGGCTTCGGCTTCGATCGGGGTGTCGGAGAAAGCGCGGTCGATCCAGCCGCCGAGGGTGACCGCGATGCGCGCACCTTGGCCGGCGGTGATGGCTTGGGCAGCAGTCTTGGGGTCCCAGATTGCCCCGAAGGCGGCGTCGCGCAGGTCGGCGGCGATCATGGCGCGCAGCAGGACTGTGGCATCGCCATAGGCGCCACCGCCGGGGGCGTCGGTGTAGTCGGCGACGATGACCGTCGCACCTGGGCGGCCTTGGCGCAGGGCGGCGATGGCGTCGGCGACGGTGGCCAGGCGGATCGTCTCCTCGACGCGGCGGCGCAGGCCTTCGGCCATGACGCGGTCGGCGACGGCCTGAAGCGATGCCGGATCGGCGGTGCCGGAGACGGTGACGCTGGGGCCGGCCCGCCAGACATCGGCGTGGCTGAAGCCGCTGTTCAGGCTGACGGACCAGATGCCGGGCTCCTCGCGTTCGAGCCGGCGGGCTTCGGCCAGGGCGTCAATCATCGGGCCGTGCCCGGTATGGGTGCGGCCGCGGTCGAAGGCGACCAGGGTGGGCGCGCGAGCGACGACGCTGCGCGGGCGGGCGGTTTCGGTCATGGCGCGGTGCAGCAGTTCGGCGGCGACCACGGCGGTGGGATAATGGTCGGTGTGCGGGTTGGTACGGTACGAGACGATGATGTCGGCTAGGCCGGCCGTGCGGTCGCTGACATTTGCGTGCAGGTCGAAGGTGACGGCGATGGGAATATCGGGGCCGACGATGTCGCGCACCATGGCCAGGATGGTGCCGTCGGCGTCGTCGTCGCCCTCGGCGGCCATGGCGCCATGCAGGGCGAGCAGCACGCCGTCCAGCGGCATGGCGGCGCGCAGGCCAGCGCCGAGCACGGCCAGGAAATCGGCCATCGCCGCGGCCTCGACGCGTCCGCCGGAGGTGGCCGAGGCGGAGAGCGGGGTGGTGGTCCACCAGCCGAGGCGCTCGGCCACGGCGAGGAAGCCGGCCATTTCGAGTCCGGTGCCGCGGAAGGTTTGCGCGACCGCCGCGCCGGTGTGGTAGCCCTGGCGGCGGAACAGCTCCAGCGTGGTGGGAAAGCGGTTGAAGGTGTGCGATTCGTGCTTGATGGCGGCGAGCAGGACGCGGCGGGTGGGAAAGCCGTATGGCAAGACGTCCTCCATCGATTGGCACCGGACGGTCCAGCCTCGACGGGCGGCCATGTGGGGTGCAGCCTGGGGCGCAGCGCGGGGGACGGTCAATGTGGCCCCCACCCGGGGCGCCACTGGGGGCGCCGCTGGGGGGCGCCGCTGCAGGGCAATCGGATGAACGCCCAGGTAAAGAGCAAGGCTCCGCCGGCAAAGGGCCGGGGGCCCTTTGATCCCCGTTTTTTGGTCCCGACTCATCCCCGAGGCAGGTGTGCATGTCCTCGGCGATGCGTCGGCGGACTGCCAGCGGCCA
>CAXNGD010000210.1:0-5499 GCA_964201575.1 Acetobacterales bacterium
CCCGCCCCTCTCCCGCCGAAAAACCCCCTGACCGCCAACGCCGACCTGCGTCTAATTTGTTACGATATCGTATTATTTAAGAGTTTCCTGCCACCTGGCCACACCCGCCGCCACCTGGCAGCATCTTCGGAGACCCAACCGGCATCACAACTGGACGCACCGTGATCGATCTGCCCGTCGCGCACTTCCTGGCCGGCGACGATGGCGCGCTGGTCGAACGCCTGGCGCATCAGGCGGTGCAGCAGTTCCGCACCAACGAAGCGGCCCAGCTGCGCGCCTGGACGCTGTCCCTGCGCAGCCTCCGCGCCGCCCTGGCCGGCTGGCCGGCCGCCGAAACCTGGCGCCTGGTGCTCGAATACCCGATGCGCCGCCTGGCCCGACGGATCGATGCGGTGCTGGTCACCAACCGGGCCGTGCTGATGCTGGAGTTCAAGGCGGACGCCACGTCGCTCACCCCGGCGGACCGCCGACAGGTGGAAGACTACTCGCTGGACCTGCAGGATTTCCACGCCGCCAGCCGCGGCAGGGTGATCGTGCCGATCCTGGTGGCAACCCGCGCCCAGCCGGGGCAGGTGACCTGGCCGCTGGCCATCGGCGGTGCGGCGGCCGTGCTCGATGCCTCCGCCGACACCCTGCCCGCGCTGCTGCGCGATCTCTGGGCCCGCCTGCCCGATGCCGCCATGGATGTGGCGAGCTGGGCGGCTGCCCCCTATCGCCCGGTCCCCGGCATCGTCGATGCCGCCCGCACGCTCTACGCCCGCAACAGCGTGGCCGAGATCGCCGATGCCGGCGCCGAGGCCCGCAACCTGCGCGAGACCACGCACGCGATCCTGGCCGCCTGCCGGACCGCGCGCACCGAAAACCGCCATGTCGTGCTCTTCGTCACCGGAACCCCTGGCGCCGGCAAGACCCTGTGCGGGCTGAACGTCGTGTTCGGCGCACAACGACAGGACAATGCCACCTTCCTCACCGGCAACCCCACCCTGGTCCATGTCCTGCGCGAGGCCCTGGTGCGTGACGCCGTCGCCGGCGGAATGGAGCTTCGCGCCGCCCGGCATCGGATCAGGGCAGCGATCCAGGCACTGCCGCATTTTCGCGACCAGTATGTCGGCACCCCGGGCGAGGTCCCGTCGGACCGCATCGCCGTGATCGACGAGGCGCAGCGCTCATGGTCCCGCGACCAGGCAATGCGGGCCAGCGCCGACCGCCCGGTGCGGCTGAGCGACAGCGAGCCCGGCCATCTGCTGGACATCATGGCACGGCATCGCGACTGGGCGGTCATGGTCTGCCTGATCGGTAATGGCCAGGAGATCCACACCGGCGAGGGCGGATTGGCAGAGTGGGGCGCGGCCCTGGCGCTGCGGCCGCAATGGCGGGTGCACGCGGCCGCGGAGGCCTTTGGACACGCGGGCGATCCCCGCCAGCGCCTGCCGCCCCTGCCCGGCCAGGTCACGATCGATGCCATGCTGCACCTGGACATTCCGCTGCGCAGCATCCGCAACCCCGCCGCTGCGGCCTGGGCTGACGCCGTTGTCCGCGGCGATGCAGTGGCAGCCGGCGCATTGGCCGCGGCCGGCGGCATGCCGTTCATGGTGACGCGCGACCTGGACACGCTGCGCGCGGTGCTGCGGGCCCAGGCGCGCGGCGAGCGGCGGGCCGGATTGGTCGGGAGTTCGGCGGCCAAGCGCCTGCGCGCCGATGGCTTGGGGGTCGAGGTGGCGCACATGGACGCCAACGCGGTGGCGCGCTGGTTCCTCGACCGCTGGCCGGAGGATGTGCGGGCGTCCGATGCGCTGGAGACGATGGCCACCGAATTCGCCATCCAGGGGCTGGAACTTGACGTTGTCGGGCTGTGCTGGGGCGGGGATCTGGTGCGGCTGGGGGCCACATGGCAAGTGCGAATTTTTCCGCGGGACGGGGTGGCAGGTGGCGCGCGATGCCGATCGCCGGGCGAACCGGATCAACACCTATCGCGTCCTGCTGACCCGGGCGCGCTACCTGACGGTGATCTGGGTGCCGCGCGGCGATGCCGGCGATCGGACGCGCAGTCCGGCGGAGATGGATGCGGTGGCGGATTTTCTGCGCGCCTGCGGGGCCCTGGACACGGAACGGCCCGGCGAGGACACCCCCGCCGGGCCGCTGGTTCAGGCGTTGCTGGTCTAGGCTGCTACTTCCACTTCGACCAGAAGAAGCGCGGCATTTCGTCGGCATAGGCGGTGAAGTCGTGGTCCTTGCTGACCGCATAGACCTTCAGGTCGGTGCTGACCGGCAGCCAGTAGGCGCGGTCGGTAATCAGGTTGATCGCCTTGGCATAGGCCTTCTTGCGCGCTTCGGGATCCACCACCGAGCCACCTTCCTTCAGCGCGGCGGTGACCTCGGCATCGCGCGCCAGGTCATCGACGGTCTGCGAGAAGAAATACGGCATGATCGCCGAGACGTCGTTGATCGAGTAGCTACCCCAGGAGGAGAAGTACATCGGCACCTCGCCCTTCTGGATCCGCGTCTGGGCCGCCACGCCCATCATGTTGGTGACCTTCACGCGAATGCCCACGGCCGCAAGATTGGCCTGCAGGGCGCCAACCCAGGAGTTCAGCTGACCAGGATTGACCAGCTCGATCTCGAAGCCGTTGGCAAAGCCGGCCTCGGTCAGCAGGGCCTTCGCCTTGGCCGGGTTGTAGTCGTATTTCACCGCAGCAGTCGGGTCGCAGGCGAACTGGGTGAAGTAGCACGGTGCGTCGGGCACGCGGGCGGCACTGCCGGGCACGCCGGATTCCGCGGCGCCACCGCCCACCAGGTTCTTGGCGAAGGACGGGCGGTCGATGGCGTGGAAGATCGCCTTGCGCACCCTTATGTCGGTCAACGGGCCCTTGGGGTCGGACCGGCCGGCGGCATCGAGGCTGATGTGATGGATGCGGAAGGCTTCCTGGCGCATCGTCCGCAGGGTCGGCATCGCGCCGAGCTTGTCCACGAGATCGGCGGGGAAGTTCCAGATCCAGTCGGCCTGGCCGCCGATCATCGTATTGACTTCAAGATTGGCGTCGGTGACCTGGCGGATGACAAGCTTGCGGATCGCCGGACGGCCCTTGCCGCCGCCCTCGTAATAGCCGTCGAACCGCTCCATCTCAACGTCGCGGCCCGGCTCCCACTTGGTGATGCGGTAAGGGCCGGCGCCGATCGGGCTCTTGTTGTACTCTTCCTTGCCCACCCGCTCGCGATAGGCCTGCGGATACAGCGGCATGACGAAGGCGAGGTATTCCAGCGCCGCCGGGAAAGCCTGTTTCAGCTTCAGGCGCACGGTCAGCGGGTCGATGACCTCGGTGCCGGCGATCCAGGTGAAGTTGCTGGGCACCGAGATGCCCGAGGCGGGATCGGTGATCACCTTGATCGTGTAGGCGAAGTCGGCGGAGGTGACGGGGTCGCCGTTATGGAACTTGGCGCCGGCGCGCATCTTGAACTCAAGCGTGGTGTCGTCGACCCACTTCCACGATTCAGCCAGCAACGGCTTGATGCTGTACCCGTTGGGATCGCGGAACACCATCCCGTCCCAGGCGTGGTGGGCCAGGATCAGGCCCGTGCGCTGGCTGTTGTAGTACGGGTCAATATTGACGGTGGGGTCGCGCCACAGGACACGCAGGGTGTCGGCCGATTTCT
The DNA here is from genome assembly GCA_964201575.1 of Acetobacterales bacterium. GTDB lineage: Bacteria > Pseudomonadota > Alphaproteobacteria > Acetobacterales > Acetobacteraceae > CAMDGX01. Next base: position 3,652 of record CAXNGD010000210.1, read on the forward strand.
GCGCCGCCGCGGGTTGCGCCACCAGCGCTGCCGCCGCCGTCAGCATCGCGGTGAACAGGGACTGCCATTTCATCCGAAAGCCTCCATCAATTCTTGTTGTGGCGCCACGCTAGGGCGGGTTCGCCTCCGAGCGCAACAGCCGCATGGCGTCCGGCGCGGGAATCAAGCCCCGCGGGATCGCCCAGGACGGCGCAAGTGGCATCCAAAACCATGGTCAACCGCCGCGCCGCGTCATAGCGCGGCCAGGCCAGGCTCGGCAGCGCGGCATCGCCGCTCTGGGCGAAGCGGGTCCAGCAGGCGCGGACGATATCGGACAATCCGTCCATCTCCGCCGCATCTCCGCCCTGGAGCATGCCGGCATCCGGCCAATGGGCGAAATTGCCGAAGACGAAGGGCAGCTCGATGCAATGGCAGGCACGAAACGGACTGCCCTGCGGCGCCCAGTCGAACTGATAGGCCTGGACTGCAATGCCGGCGGCGGCGAGGGTCGCGGCCAGGCGCATGGTCGGCCAGAGGAAAGTGTGGTCGCTGGTGATATCGGCCAGCCAGTCCATCAGCGTGCCGCCGGGCCGGCGGGACTTGTAGCGCTCCATCGCATCCACCCGGCGCCCAAGGGCGGCGAAACGCTGGGCGGCGGCGGTCCAGTCGGGGTCCTTCATCGCCGGGTTGGAGGCGAAGAAGGCGTGGATCTCGTCATGGGTGGCGCCGATCAGGACCTGCAGCCCCTGGCCCGCCGTGGCGATGGCGGCGAAAAGCTCGGCCTGGGTCATCTTCGCCGGCACCGTGGGCATGAAGGGTGGGTTGGTCTCGGCGAAGCGGGCATTGGCGCGGGCAACCGCCCCGGCGGCGTCGACCAGCATCTCGGCGGGGACGGCGCGCAGCTGGTCCAGGATATCGGCGGCCTCCGGGTCCAGCCCGGCCGCGCGGATCACCTGGGCGCCGGTGGCATAGGCTTCCTCGACGGTCAGCGGGTCCCGCCCGAAGCCGCCGGATTGCAGGATGACGCGGTGGAACAGCGGACGGGCGCGCGGGTCGATGATCAGCCGGCCGATCGACGCGGCACCCGCCGACTGGCCCATCAGGGTGACGCAGCCGGGATCGCCGCCGAAGGCATGGATATTGGCCTGGACCCAGCGCAACGCCTCGGTCTGGTCCAGCGTGCCGCAATCATCCACCCCCAGCGCCGGATGCTTCAGATAGCCCAGCGCCCCCAGCCGGTAATTGACGCCGACAACAACCATGTTGCCCTCGCGCGCCAGCCGGCTCCCGTCATACCACTCCAGCGACCCCGCCCCGCTCACCCAGGCGCCGCCATGCAGCCAGACCAGCACCGGCCGCTTCTGCGCATCGGGCGCCGGCGTCCAGATGGTCAGCGTCAGGCAATCCTCGTCGCCGCGCCGTTTGAAATCGCCCATCGCCGGCGCCAGCCTTGACGGTGCCTGGGGTGCGATCCCGCTTTGCCAGCCGGCATCGCGCTGGAACTGCCAGGGAACCATCGGGACCGGCGGTGCGAAACGACGTTCGCCGATCGGCGGCAGGGCGTATTCCACCCCGCGAAACACCGAAATCCCGTGCTCCGGCTGGCCCACCAGAGTCCCAAGCGTCGTCTGGGCAAATGTCGGCATTGCACGCTCCGTCCCGCTTCAATCAACCTGGCAACGCTGCGCCAGGAGGGGGGCTTAGTCAAAGTCAAGGAAGCGGTTCTTTTTGGCTCTGTTCTCACTCTCTATGCATGGGCTATTCCGGCCTGATTATGCCCGAGAGCTGCGCTGAGACAGGCTCGGCTGTTGGGGTTTGGGTTGAGTGTGGCGAGGTGGAACCAGTTGAGGTAGTTGCCGAGGTATCGGG
>CAXNGD010000211.1:0-5465 GCA_964201575.1 Acetobacterales bacterium
CTCCACGCTTCCCTCTCCGCTGCCCTCCCCCGCCCGGTCCCTTCGCCCCACCCCATCGGATAAAGTTTTTTTGCTTCTTTTTGTTCACAAAAAGAAGACCCTTCCTCCCTAACTTTTCTCTCCTGTCCCCGAAATTTCCCCTTGAAATAACCATAACTGTTAGCTATATCTCCCCCATGGAACCCATAGCCCTCTCCCTCGGCGACCAGTTCGCCCGCCTGCGCCATGCTGCGCTGGCACAGGAGAACTGCGCCTGGATTCCGGACGCGATCCACGCGCTGATCATGGCCTGCCTGGCCCGCCTGTTCGCCCGCCTGGAACAGGTCTTCCTGCTCTGGCAGGCCGGCCGGCTTTCCGTCCCCCTCCCCGCAACCTGCCGGCAGCGTCACGCCCGCACGCGCGCGTCCGCGGCCCGCCGCCGCATCGCCGCGCGCGCGACTTGCGTCCGCAAGCGCGGCGCACCCGCTGGACGCCCGACCGTCGCTCCCCAATACCACGCCGACCAGACGCCACCCCCGCCGCGTCACCCTGCCCAGAGCCCCACCTGCGGCCCACCCGATGTACCGGCTGGCACCCGCACTCGCCTCGCCGCAGCACGTCGTAATCGTTCCGTTATCAGAATTACAACACAACCCCTTGACGCTCACCCCCCAACAGCGCATTCCCGCCCCCTGCCAGACGGCTGGACGGCCGCTGTTGGGGGCGACCCTGATGGAGGAAAGTCCGGGCTCCACGGAAATACGGTGCCGGCTAACGGCCGGCGGGGGCGACCCCAGGGAAAGTGCCACAGAAAACAAACCGCCCGCGCAAGGGTTCGTCCCCCGCGGGCAAGGGCGAAACGGTGCGGCAAGAGCGCACCGCGCCCCTGGCAACAGGGGCGGCAGGGCAAACCCCACCGGGAGCAAGACCGAATAGGGGCGGCCGGCGTGGTGCCAAAAGGCACGGACGCAGGGGCATTTCCGCCCCGCAGCCCGGGTTGGTCGCGCGAGGCGCGCAGCGATGCGCGTCCCAGAGGAATGGCCGTCCAACTGCCCGCAAGGGCGGCGGACAGAACCCGGCTTACAGGCCGTCTGGCAGACCGAAGCAGTTTAAGGTTGACACAACCCGCCCCGAAGACGCGAACATAGGCAGAACTCCGCCGGAGAGAGCCATGCCCCTGACCCTCACCCCGCTCCACCCAATGTTCGGCGCCGATGCCGCCGGCATCGACATGCGCGGCCCCCTCGCGCCGGAGGATGTCCGCGCCGTCAACGCCGCCATGGCCCAGTACGGCGTGCTGCGCTTCCGCGGCCAGGCGATGACCGGCACCGAACAGGTTGCCATGGCCGAAAGCTTCGGCCCGCTCGACCCCGGCCTCAAGCGCGTGACCAAGCTGCCCGATCGCATGGAACACCGCATGTTGATCGACATCTCCAATATCGGCCCCGACGGCACCCCGCTCTCGCGCGACAACCCCAAGGTCATCAACGGCCTGGCCAACCAGCTCTGGCACTCCGACAGTTCGTTCCAGGACCAGGCCGCGGTCTACTCCATGCTCTCCGCCGTCCGCCTGCCGAGCTGGGGCGGCGAAACCGAGTTCTGCGACCTCCGCCTCGCCTGGGACACCCTGCCCGACCGCCTGCGAAACGCCGTCACCGGCCGCGACGCCGAGCATTTCGCCCTGCATTCCCGCATGGCCCTGCTCGGCGACGGTCCGTTCACCGAGGAACAGCTGGCGGTCATGCCCCCGGTGATGTGGCCCCTGGTCCGCCCCCATGTCAGCGGCCGCACCGCCCTGTTCGTCGGCGTCCATGCCCGCCGCGTCACCGGCATGACCACCACCGAGGGCCGCATGCTGCTGCTCGACCTCGTCGAACACGCCACCCATCCCAACCGCGTCTGGCGCCAGGAATGGCGCGATGGCGACCTGCTGATGTGGGACAACCGCTGCATGCTGCACCGCGGCCGCGCCTATGATTTGGCCGAAGTGCGCAAACTCCGCCGCACCACCACCATGGACCCAGCCATTCGCGCCACGCTGGCCGCATGACCATGGACTTCCCGCCATCGTTCCAAGGGCTTGAATCGCCAGTGAATCCGTCCTCGCCACCCTAAACGGCCCATCCCGCCCCCTGATTTGTGGGGGAAAATCCCACAGATTCCCATGGACACCCAGTCCGCGCCCGGCGATACTGCCGCCGGGCCGGCTCTGCGCATGCGCAACGCCGGTTCCGGATCGTTTGAACCCGGGCAGAAGGGCCGCGCAGGCAGGGATGAGCCAGTTCAAGGGCACCCATCTGGTTCGCCGGGACGGAAAGGGCCGCGTGTCCATTCCGTCGGCGTTCCGTGCTGTCCTGAAGGGTGACCACCCGATCAACGGCCCGCTGGTCCTGCGTCCCTCGCATAAACACGCCTGCATCGAAGGCTGGCACCCCGACAGCTTCGCCGCCCAGGGTGCGCAGATCGACCAGCTGCCCCGCTTCAGCGACGAGGAAGACGACCTCGCCCTCGCCCTCTATTCCGATGCCGTGGACGCCGAACCTGACAAGGAAGGCCGCGTCGTCCTGCCAAGCGACCTGGCCAAACACGCCGCCCTGGCCGACGAGGTCGCCTTCATCGGCGCCGGCAGCCACTTCCAGATCTGGGAGCCGCAAGCCGCCCAGCGCCGCATCGCCGAAGCCCGCGAACGCGCCCGCGTCCTGCGCATGACCCTGCCGCCAGCCCACCCGCTTGCAGCAGGTGCCAAATGAGCACCCACGTCCCGGTCATGCTGGCCGAAGTCCTGGCCGCGCTGTCCCCCCGCGACGGCGGCATCTATCTCGACGCCACCTTCGGCGGCGGCGGCTACACCAGCGCCATCCTGCAAGCAGCCGCCTGCACCGTCTGGGCCATCGACCGCGACCCCGACGCCATCGCCCGTGGCGCCGAACTGGCAGCGAGCCACCCTGGCCGGCTGCACCTGCTGCATGGCGCCTTCGGCGACATGATGGATCTGCTCGGTGCCCACGGGGTCACGGCCCTGGACGGTATCGTCTTCGACCTCGGCGTCTCCTCGTTCCAACTCGACCAACCCGATCGCGGCTTCTCGTTCCGCCATGACGGCCCGCTGGACATGCGCATGGCCCGCTCGGGCCCGACCGCCGCCGACCTGGTCAACCGCCTGTCGGAACGCGAACTGGCCGACACGCTGTATGAATTCGGCGAGGAACGTGCCTCCCGCCGCATCGCCAAGGCCATCGTATCGGCCCGGGAAGCCGAACCGATCACCACCACCGGCCGCCTCGCCGAAGTGATCCGCAGCGTCCTGCCGCCCGACCGCAAGGGCCATCACCCGGCCACCCGCAGCTTCCAGGCCCTGCGCATCCGGGTGAACGACGAACTCGGCCAGATCGAAGCCGCCCTGGACCAGGCCACCCGCCTGCTGGCCCCCGGCGGCCGCCTCGTCGTGGTCTCGTTCCATTCGCTCGAAGACCGCCTGGTCAAGCGCTTCATGGTCGAGACCACCGGCCGCACCCCCGGCCCCTCGCGCTACGACCCGGCGGGCCTGCTCACCCGCAGCGACACCGATTTCCGCCTGGTCACCTCCGGCGCCACCAAACCCGGCGACAGCGAAACCAACACCAACCCCCGCGCCCGCAGCGCCCGCCTGCGCGCCCTGCAGCGGATTGCCGCGCCATGATGCGCCCGCTCTCGCTGCTGTGCATGCTGCTGGCGATCGGCTCCGGGCTCTACCTGTACCGGGTCAAGTACCGCGCCCAGTTGCTGGATCGCGAGATCACCCTGACCCTGCGCGCCGCCGATGATGCCCGCGCCCGCGCCGCCCTGCTGCGCGCCGACTATGCGCTGTTGAACGACCCGATCAGGTTGCAGGAGCTGACCGACCAGTACCTGCCGCTCAAGACCACCCAGCCCACCCAGTTCACCACCCTGGCCGATCTCGAACGCCGCCTGCCGCCGATCGGCATCGTCGTGCCCGAACCGGCCCAGGAGCCCGAGATCCCCGACGCCGTCATCCGCCCGGAACCGCGCCCGCCGGAGCCCCGCGTGGCCGTCGCCGCACCGGTGGCCGTGGCGCCCCGCCCCGCCGCGCCGCCTCCCGCGCCGTCCGCCGCACTGACACTACAGGCCAGCCCGCCAGCGCCGCCACCGCGACTCGCCACCACGACGCCGCGGCCGGTCGCCTCCCCGCCACCGGCCACGGTGGCCACTGCGGCCCCGCGCCCGCCGACATCGCTCGCCCCGCCCTCCATGCCGCCTCCTGCCATTCCGGCTGCCAGCCCGCAGCCGCCAAGTGTCGCACCACCGCGCGCGGCCCCATCTGCCGCCTTGGCACCTGCCTCGCCGCCCGTTGCCGCGGCACCGCCAATCGTCACCAGGGCCATACACCAGCCTTCGCAAGTGGCGGCCCCGCCGCCGATTGCTGACAACGCGCCGGCCGTGGTGCGCTCCTCGCTCGGCATGGCTCGGCGCAGTGCCCCGCAGCCGGGTAGCACGCCGCCAGGCGGCAGCGGAGGTGCCAATTGACCGGCACCCCCCCCCGCCGCGACGCCTCGGCGCCGGCACCCTCGAGTGTGGCACATCGCTTCGGCGCAGCGGCGGGCGATGGCGTGCCGCGCACCGAGCATGTCCGCGTCACCGCGCCCGACCTGGATCGCCGCGCAGCAATGGAGCGGACGCGCGGCCGCCTGGTGTTGGTCGCGGCCGGCTTCGCGGTGTTGTTCACCGCCGTAATCGGTAAGCTTGTCGATGCCACCGTGATCAATCCGGTCAAGCCGCGCATCGAGGCGCAGATCCGCAAGCCCGATCCCGCGCCGATCAGCGGCCCCGTCCCCGGCGCCGGCGGCATGCAGCCGACCCCGACGGCTCCCGCGATCACCCCGCCTTCCACCACCTTCGCCGGCGGCAATGATTTCGGACCGCGCGTCCGCCGCGCCAGCATCACCGACCGCAACGGCGAGGCGCTGGCGATTTCGCTGCCCTATGCCGACCTGCATGCCAATCCGCAGATCGTCTATGACGTCGACGATGTGGTGGCCAAACTGCGAAAGGTCCTGCCGCGGCTGGATCCGGTCCAGCTCAAGAAACAACTCACCGCCACGGACAAGCAGTTCGTCTATCTCGCCCGGCGCATCACCACGCGCGAGCAGTTGCAGGTCAATGCGCTCGGCATTCCCGGGCTTGATTTCGAGTTCACCGAGAGTCGCCGCTACCCGCTCGGCATGGTCGCCTCCCAGGTGCTCGGCGGCGTGGATATCGACGGCAACGGCCAGGCGGGGGTGGAGAAGTTCTTCGACGAGCGGTTGCGCACCGATCGCGCGCCGCTGCGCCTATCGATCGATGTGCGGGTGCAGGCGGTGGTGCGCGACGAGCTGTCCAAGTCGATTGCCGCGTTCAACGCCATTGGCGGCTGCGGCATCGTGATGGATGTGCGCACCGGCGAGATCCTGGCGATGGTCAGCCTGCCGGACTATGACGCCAACCAGTAT
>CAXNGD010000212.1:0-5443 GCA_964201575.1 Acetobacterales bacterium
GCCCGCTTCCTTCAACTTCACTTCGCTGCCGCTCTCGCCCATCGCCAGATTGTTGAGCTTCACTTCCATCAAATGACTTTTGCCGTCGCTCACATAATTGCGGCCGGCGCGGATGCCTTCGCACCAATCCTCCTGCGCCCCCTCTGCCGCATGCTCGGCCTCACCCCGCCCGACTACCTCCGCCTGCCACCCAGGCCGAAGCGTCCCGCATCGCTACCCTCCCCCCGTGCTTTACGGGGGGAGCCAGAGGGGGGGAGTCCCGCCAACGCCCCCGCACGCGCGCCGGACCGCCCCCTGCCCGCCTACGTCCGCGCCGCCGCCAGAGCCTGGAAAAAATACGACCGCTAGCGGGGAAGGGGCATCACGCCCTATTCATTCCGACATCAAAACATCACCCGAACTGCGGCAACTCCAGCGAAACAACGATCCCCGCATTGGCAATCACCGCCGTATCCTTGGCCCCCACCACATCCAACCCGCCCTTCACCACCTTCACCGTGACAATCCCATACGGCAAGGACGCCTTCACCCGCGCCACATCCACCTCCGCCGGCTTCTGCACCCCGATCGTCACATCCACCTGCATCTTGTGGATATCCAGCCCGAACGACCCGATCAGACTCATCGACGAGTGATGCAACGCATCCTGCACCGCCCGCAACGCCGCCTTGGTGTAGTCACTCCCATGAAGATCATTCCCCATCCCCATCTCGAGGATGACCCGCTTCAACGCAACCGGCCGCGCCATCACGAAACATCCTCCGGGATATCCAGCCAAACCACCGCCGCCGCCGTCGCCATCACCGTCGAGCCGTCCCCCGCCGCATTGGCAATCTCCAACCCGCCCTCCACCGCCACGCACGTCCCCGTGCCATGCGGCAGAATCGCCAACACCTGCGCCACATCCACCAATTCCGGCTTCGGCACCCCGATCGTCACCTCCACCTTCATCGCATCGATCGGCAACCCCAGCGCCGAGGTCACCGTCAACGAGTTATGCCAAAGCGCATCGCGCAGCGCCCGCACCGCCGCCTTGGTGTAATCGGTGCCGCGGATATCGGTCCCCATGCCGATCTCCAGCACCATCCGCTTCATCGCCATCTACTTGTTCTTCCAGTTGGGTTTCCGTTTCGCGGCAAACGCCTTCGGCCCCTCGATCATGTCTTCGCTCTTCGCCATCACATCCTGCATGGGATAGCGCGTATTCAACGCATCCCGCAGCGTCGGCTCATTCATGCCGCGATACACCGCCTGCTTGGACGTCCGCACCGACATCGGCGAGCACTCCAAAATCATCTCCGCCCATTTCATCGCCTCGGCCAGCGCCTGCCCCTCCGGCACCACCGCGGTCACAAACCCGAGCTCCATCCCCTCCTTCGCCGGCACCCGCCGCCCGGTCAAAATCATCCCCAGCGCCTGCTTCTGCGGAATCATCCGCGGCAGCCGATGCACCCCGCCCGCCCCTGCGATCAACCCCACGCGAGGCTCCGGCAAGGCAAAGATCGCCGTCTCCGCCGCGATGATGATGTCGCAGGCCAGCGCGATCTCGAACCCGCCGCCCATCGCCAGCCCGTTCACCGCCGCGATCAACGGCTTGTCGAGATCGAACCGGTTGCACAACCCGGCAAACCCCGTCCGCGCCGCCGGCCCCCGCTTGCCCGCCGCCGTCACCTTCAGGTCATTGCCCGCCGAAAACGCCCGCTCCCCAGCCCCGGTCACAATCCCCACCCAGAGATCGTCCCGCGCCGCGAACTCGTCCCAAACCTTCTCCATCTCATGATGCGCCTCGCTATGCAGCGCATTCAAAACCTCAGGCCGGTTCAGGGTGACAATCCGCACCCGCCCGATATCCTCGACCTTGCAGAATTCATAAGTTGCCATTCTCGGTTCCCCCTAGTTGTCCAGCCTGATCACCTGCACCCGCCGGTTGGCCGCAGCCAGCGGATTCTTCGGATCATACAATTCCCGCCGCCCCAGCCCCACCGCCGCCAGCCGCCCGGCATCAACCCCGCCGCGCTCCACCAGGTACCGCCGCGCCGCCTCCGCCCGCCGCTCCGAAAGCGCCTGGTTATAGTCATCGCTCCCCTGCCCGTCGGTATGCCCCACAATCCGGAACCGCGCCCCCGCCAGCGCCGAATCCTTCAACGCCGCCGCCAGCGCCCTCAGCACCGCCGTCCCGTCCGCCGTCGGCTCCGCCGAGTCAAACCCAAACGGCACAGTCAGATCCACCGAAGACTCCGCCGGCCGCGGCGCCGGCGCAGCACGTGGCGCCGCCGTCGCCTGAGCCGGCACTGTCGCGGGTGCCGCCGCGGGTGCTGCACTTGGCCGGATACCCCGCACCGGCCCCCCGGGCCGCAGGCACTCGACCATCATCACCGTATCCAGCCGCCCGGCACACGGATCGCGCTGCGCCGCCGCCGGACCCGGCAGCACCGACAGCACGCCACGGGAAATCGCCAGCAAGGGTCCACGCATCACCACGTCCTCCTGTTATCCACCGACTGCGCCACACTCCCCCGCCCGGCGCAACCCCACGATGTCGCGAGGAATTTAACACTTCCTCCGCCGTATCGTGCTATGAGGCATTAGTCAGATGTTTGATACGGGCTCCACCCTCTGAACAGTGGCCCCGCGCGCCAGGACGACGCACCCCCCTCCCTGACCTCGCCCCGCCCGGGGCCCGGGTGTGCATGACCGACCTGGTTTTCCACGCAACCGACCTCGCGAGCCTGAACGCGGCCATCCGCGCCATCGATATCGGCGGCAGCGCCGCGGCCGTCGGCGCCGCCTATACCATCGTGCTCGACATCCCGACCGGCACGCTGCGCTTGGACTCCGAACTGCTCGCCATCAACCTCGCCACCGATGCCCGCCTGACCATCCAGGCCAACGGCACCACCCTGGACGGCCTCGGCACCCAGCGCGGCCTGTTCGTCCCGTCCGGCATCGTCGAACTCCACCACCTGACCATCGCCCGCACCACCGCCACCGGCGGCACCGGCGGCAGTGGCACCTTCGGCGGCGGCGGCGGCGGCGGCCTCGGCGGCGGCTTGTTCATCGCTGCAGCCGGCCACGTCACCCTGCACGACGTCACCTTCACCGACAGCACCGCGATCGGCGGCACAGGGGGCGATGGGCTCGGCACCGGCGCTGGCGGCGGCGGCGGCCTCGGCGGCGATGGTGGCGCCGGCAGCGGTTCCGGCGAACTCTACTATGGCGCCGACGACCCCACCGGCTTCGGCGGCGGCGGCGGCATCGGCCTGAACGCCGATGGCGGCACGCTCGATGGTCCGGCAACCGGCGGCGACGGCATCGTCCCTGGTGCGGAGTCCGGCGGCCGCGGCACCGACTATGACCCGGCGGGCATCGAGGGCGGCGGCGGCAGTGCTGGGCGCCTGGCCAACTTCCTCAGTATGGCCGGCGGCGGCGGTATCGCCGGCCACGATGGCGGCAGCGCCAACCCCGGTCGCAACTGGGGCACTGGCGGCTTCGGCGGCGGCGGCGGCGGCTCGCTCGGCACTTTTGCAGGCACCGTCGGCGGTTTCGGCGGCGGCGGTGGCGGCAGCTTTGGCCGGAATGGCCGCGGCGGCTTCGGCGGCGGCGGTGGCGGTGCGACCGAGGCGCGCAGCCAATCGTCTGGCTTCGGCGCCGGCGCTGGCGGGATCGATGCCGAGGGTGCGGCCGGCGGCGGCGGACTGGGCGCGGGCGGCGCCATCTTCGTCCAGCAGGGCGGCAGCCTGGCGATCATCGGCGGCAGCCTGTCCGGCGGCAGCGCCATCGGCGGCATGGACGGCGAAGGGCCGGTGGTCGGCCAGAACGGCAGTGCCGGCCAGGGTCTTGGCAGCGGCATCTTCCTGCACGGCAATCAGCTCATCACCTTGTCGGCCCTGCCCGGCGGCACGCTCACCGTGGCCGACGTCATCGACGATGCGACTGCCGGCGGCGGAACCCAGGCAGGCGGGCTGATCATCGCGGCCGGCGGCACGGTGGCATTGACCGCCGCCAACCGCTTCGCGGGCGGGATCACCTTGCAGGACGGCGCGGCACTGCGGCTGGGCCAGGCGGAGTCGGCTGGCAGCGGTGCGATCCGCTTCGCCGCCGATGCGCAGGCAACTTTGGTGATCGAAGGCACCGAGGCGCCGAGCGTCCTGCTCCAGGGCCTGGGCGCCGGCAGCACCATCGCGCTGCGCGCCATCGCGCCCGGCAGCGCCCAGGCGGTGGTCGAGGCCGGCAACCGGGTTAGCGTCAGCACCGGGACGCGCAGCCTGGTCCTGCGCATCGACCCGGCGATCGATCTTGCCACGCGCAGCATCGTCCTGAGTGCCGCGGATGGTGGCGGCACCGCGCTGGTGCTGCCGCCCCCGGCGGGCGGCGCAGTGGCGTGTTTCCGGCACGGCACTGCCATCGCTACGCCGGGCGGCGAGATAGCGGTTGAGGCACTGCGCATTGGCGACATGGTGCTTACGCGCGCCGGGCAAAGACGGCGAATCCGCTGGATCGGCCGGCGCGAGATATCGGGCGCGGAGATTGCCGCGGCGCCGGAATTGCGGCCGGTGCTGATCCGGCGCGATGCGCTCGGCCAGGGCGTGCCGGCACGCGACCTTTATGTCTCACCGCAGCACGCGATGCTGGCTGGCGGGCTGCTGATCCCGGCCGCCGCGCTGGCGAACGGGACCAGCATCCAGCGCGTGGCGCCGCGCGGGGGGATGCAGTATTGCCACATCGAACTGGATGACCAGGCGCTGATCCTGGCCGAAGGGGCGGCGGCAGAGACCTTCCTGGACCAGGACAGCCGGGCGATGTTCCACAATGCCGCCAGCTATGCGGCGCTGGACATCGATGCGTCGAAGCCGCCGGCGCCGCTGGCGATCGCGCGGCTGGAGGATGGGTTCCGGGTGGAGGCGGTGCGGCGGATGCTGGCCCGTCGGGCGGGTGTGGGGGCGGTGGAGGTGGCGCCGCGACCATTGCGGTTCAATATCGAGCGGCGCGTGGACGCGATGCTGGAGGGCTGGGCGTTCGACCCCGGCATCCCGGCACGCCAGTTGAGCTGGAGCTGCGCGACGGCGGCGCGGTGGTGGCGCGCGGGGTGGCGAACCGCTACCGCACCGACCTGGATCGGGCGGAACTCGCTGGCGGGCGCTGCGCCTTTCGTATCCGGTTGCCTAACGGCGCCGGGGCGATGGCACTGCATCGGGCGCGGGACGGGGCCTGGCTGGGGGTGGTTTGAAGAAAGATTCTTCCTTTTCTGAAGAAAAAGAAGGGCGGATTCAAGTTTGGGAGCGAACGCCGCCGGGAGGCCCTATACGATAGGGTGTCCCGATGGGTTCTCACCGACGCGCGCTGACGATTGTTGATCGGACGACGATTGAGCTTCGTTTGCAGGACGGCTGGAGCGTGCGGGCGATAGCTGCGGCTCTGGCCCGTTCTGCGGGAACGATATCTG
>CAXNGD010000213.1:0-5433 GCA_964201575.1 Acetobacterales bacterium
ATGTCGACGGCTCGCACATCCGTACCCTGCTGCTAACGTTCTTCTTCCGCCAGATGCGCGAGCTGATCGATCGCGGTCACCTGTACATCGCCCAACCGCCGCTCTACCGCGCCAAGCGCGGCAACGACGAGCGCTACCTGAAGGACGACGCCGCCCTCGAGCGCTTCCTGCTTGATAAGGTCCTCGGCGAGGCCAAGCTCGCCTACGCCAACGGCGATCGCTACGAAGGCGCCGAGCTCGATGCCGAAGCCGTATGGCTGAAGGAGGCGCACCAGCGTCTGCATCGCCTGTCCAGCGGCATCCCCGTCGCCCTGCTGGAACAGGCCGCCATCGCCGGCGCCCTTTCGCCGGACGAAAACCGCGTCACCTCGGTGGCCAGCGACCTCAGCGCCCGCCTCAACGCCGTCTCGCTCCCGGCCGAACGCAGCTGGATCGCCTCGGCCAACACCGGCGGCGGCCTCACCATGGCCCGCACCGTCCGCGGCGTCGCCGAAATCCACAAGCTGGACGCCACCGCCCTGCGCAGCGCCGAAGCCCGCTGGCTGAACGAACGCGCCGCCGAGCTGGCCAAGCGCTTTCGCGAACCCGCCACCCTCCTGCTCGACAAATCCGAAGCCCCCGCCCTCGGCCCGGCCAGCGCCTTCGACCGCATCATCGCCCAAGGCCGCCGCGGCCTATCGATCCAGCGCTTCAAGGGCCTCGGCGAGATGAACCCCGAACAGCTCTGGAAAACCACGCTGGACCCCGCCGTGCGCACCCTGCTCCAGGTCGAGGTCGGCGACACTGAGGATGCCGAGGGCGTGTTCTCCACCCTGATGGGCGATGTCGTCGAACCTCGACGGGATTTCATCGTCGGCAACGCGCTGAAAGTGGCCAATCTCGACGTCTGATCCCGGCGGGTCCGCCCCGCCGGGCCGCCGCCGTCACTGCTTGCCGATGTTCCAGTAAACGATCACCGCCGAACTCAGCATCCCGTTGACGTTCGTCCGCATCGCCACCGGCTGGTCGAACTGCCCGAGCACGCGATAGGGCTGCACGTCCGCCAACCGCCGATGCAGCCGCTCCAGCGCCGCCGGCCGGCTCGCCTCGTCGGCATCCAGGAACGCCTGGCGCAGCTTCTCCGCCTCTTCGTCGCGCGGCCAGCCGGCAAAATTCTTGCCGTCGCAGGCCATGTTGGTGCCGATATTGGTCAGCGGGTGATGCATCGTCGGGCCCGACGCCCCAGTGTTCAACAGATGCCAGCCGCCCTGCGCAGGCGTGCCCTTGTTCGACTGCCGCCCCGCCGTGGTGCCCCAATCGGCGATCACCAGGTCGATGTTCATCCCCGCCTTGCGCATCGCATCCGCCAGCACCTCGGCCTGCCGCCCGATCCAGGCGATCTCCGTGGTGGCGATATAGGTCAGCTTTTCCCCGTTGTACCCCGCCTCGGCCAACAGCGCGCGCGCCTTGGCATAGTCAGGCGCCAGCATCTCCGCCCCCGCCAGGCTGCCAAACGGCCCGCCGCAGATGTAATAAGAATTGCACGCCTTCCAGTATTTCTCATCGCCGAACCCGCCCGCCATCACATCGCGCTGGTTGACGATATAGGCCAGCGCCAGCCGCGCTTTCGGATTGTTGAACGGCGGAAGCAGCGAATTCGGCCGCAGCATCGTCTGGGTGGACATCTCGGTCAGCTTCTGCAGCTTGATGCCACGATTGCGCTCCAGCACCGGCAGCAGGTCCAGCGACGGCGCCTCCCACATATCCACCTCTCCAGCCTGCAGTGCTGCGGCCGCGGTCGAGGCATCCGGGATCACCCGCCACTCCACCCGGTCCACCTTGGCCAGCCGCGCCCCGGTCAACCCGTCGGGCGCCTCCTTGCGCGGCACATAATCGGTGTTGCGGTCGAGCACCGTGAGCGCCCCGCTGACCCGCGCGCCATGGTTGAACCGGAACGGCCCGCTGCCGATCCCGGTGATCACCGGCTTGGTCGGATCAGCCTCCAAATCCTTCGCCCGCATGATCACCGGGATCAGCGCCACCCCGGAGCCCAGCGAGAACAGCATCGCCGGATAGGGCTTGTTCAGCTTGATCTCGAAGGTCCGGTCATCCACCGCCGCCACCCCCGCCGTCGAGGCCCCGAGCTTCAGCCCGACCAGATCGCGCCCCATCCAGCGCTTCAGCGACGCCACCACATCCGCCGAGGTCACCGGCGCCCCGTCATGGAACTTCAGCCCCTCGCGCAGCACGAAGCGCCACGCCAGCCCGTCCGGCGAGGTGGTCCAGCTCTCCACCATCTGCGGCTTGGCCTCCAGCTTGGAGTCCCAGGCAAACAACTGCTCGAACACCATCAGCCCGTACTGCCGCGTGATGGCGATCGGCGCCCAGCCGGGATCCAGCTGCGTCAGGTCGGCATGCGGCACCACGCGCAACACATTGGCCGGCGGCTACGCCTGGGCGTGCGCCTGACCCGACAGCGATATCCCGATCGCCGTCAACCCGACGGCGGCCAGACGCACGATGGAAGCTGGGCGTGGCATGGTGTTCCTCCCCGATGACGGACCTTGCTTCGGCCCAGCCCCAATCATGCCCCCTGCCCCCCGGTCCGGCAATCGCCAGCCGATGGCGGCAAATGTTTTCCCTCCGCCTCGCCGGTACTGTACCGTCGCGAACCCCACGCACCGGACCAACAGGGAGTTGCCGATCATGCACCGCAGGACGCTTCTCGGGACCGCAACCGCGCTCGGCGCCATCGCCGCCACCGGCCTGGCCCGCCCCGCCATCGCCCAGGGCGCCAGCCGCGTCCTCAAATTCGTCCCCCAGGCCAACCTCGCCAACCCCGACCCGGTCTGGACCACCGCCACCGTCGCCGCCAACCATGCCCACATGGTCTGGGACCAGCTCTGGACCTTCGACGAGGCGTTGATCCCCCGGCTTCAGATGCTGGCCGGCGTCACCACCTCGGACGACAAGCTCACTTGGCGCCTGGCCCTGCGCGACGGCCTCGTCTTCCACGACGGCGAGCCGGTGCGCGCCCAGGACTGCATCGCCTCGCTCGCCCGCTGGATGCGACGGGATGGCATGGGTCAGCGTATTGCCAGCCAACTCAACGAGATGCGCGCGGTCAACGATAGAAATTTTGATATAGTACTGAAAAAACCCTTCCCGCTGCTGCCGATGGCGCTGGCCAACAACTGTCACATGATGCCCGAGCGCATCGCCAAGACCGATGCCTTCCAGCAAATCACTGAGTATATCGGCAGCGGCCCGTTCCGCTTCCTCAGGGACGAATGGGTCACCGGCTCGCGCGCCGCCTATGCCCGCTTCGACAAATACGTCCCGCGCACCGACACCCCGTCCAACATGGCCGGCGCCAAGGTGGTCAACCTCGACCGCGTCGAATGGATCATCATGCCCGATCCCGCCACCGCGGCGGCCGCCCTGCAGACCGGCGAGATCGACTGGGTGGAGCGCCCGCTCGCCGACCTGATCCCGATGCTGCGGCGCAACCGCGACATCCAGGTCGAAAACACCGACCTGCTCGGCGAACTCGGCATCGTGCGGCCCAACCACCTGCACCCGCCCTTCAACGCCATCAAGCTGCGCAAGGCCCTGCTCGCCATCGCCGACCAGAAGGACTACCTCGCCGCGGTCATGGGCGCGGACAGCCCATACACCACCCACCCCGTCGGCATCTGGACCCCCGGCACCCCGCTGGCCACCGATGCCGGCATGGAGAAAGTCACCGGCCGCCGGGATCTCGCCGCCGCGAAGAAACTCGTCGCCGAGTCCGGCTACAGCGGACAGAAGATCGTGCTGATGGCGCCCACCGATTTCCCCACCCTGAACGCCCTGGCCCAGGTCACTCGCTCGCTCTGCGACCAGCTCGGCCTGAACGTCGAATACGTCGCCACCGACTGGGGCTCGCTGATCCAGCGCCGCGCCTCGCGCGAGCCGGTGGAGAAAGGCGGCTGGTCGCTGTTCTGCACCTCCGGCGGCGGCTTCACCGCCTCCAACCCGGCAGTCTACACCTCGCTCTGGGGCACCGGCGAAAAAGCCTGGTTCGGCTGGTACACCTCGCCAAAAATGGAAGCCCTGCGCGACGCCTGGTACGACGCCCCCGACCTACCCACCCAGCAGGGCCTGGCCCGCGAGATGCAGGTCCTGGCGCTGGAGGAGGTGCCGTTCATCCCCACCGGCATGTGGCGCTCCCCTATCGCCCGACGCGCCAACGTCACCGGCATCCTGCGCGCCTCGCGCCCACTATTCTGGAACCTGCGCAAGGGCTGAGGCCAAAGGCGGCAACGCGGACAGAAGGGTGAGCGGCGGCTGGGACCTCGCCTGGACCATCGTCGCCATCGCCCAGTTGCTCGGCTCGGCGGCGGTGACCTTGCATGTGCTGTGGCACAAACGCAGCCCGGTCTCCGCCGCCGCCTGGATCGGCCTCGCCTGGCTCGCGCCCGCGACGGGCGCCGTGCTTTACATCCTGCTCGGCGTGAACCGCATCGAGCGCCGCGGCCGGCGCCTGCACCGCCGCAGCATCGTCGCCCCCGAGCACCCCGCCTGCTGTGCCCCCGCCTGTTGCGCGATCGCCCCGCCCCACCTGATCGCGCTTGAGCGCGCCGCCGCTTCCATCACCGGCCGCACGCTGCTCGCCGGCAACAGCGCCGCGCCGTTGCAACACGGCGAGGCCGCCTATCCCGCCATGCTCGCCGCCATCGCCGAAGCCCGCCACAGCATCGCGCTGGCCAGCTACATCTTCCGTGATGACGGCATCGGCCGCGACTTCATCGACGCCCTGCTCGCCGCCCAGGCCCGAGGCGTGGCGGTGCGCGTGCTGCTGGACGGCGTCGGTGGCGGATACTTCAACGCCGCGGCGTATCGCCATCTCCGCCGCGCGGGCGTTCCGGCCGCGCGCTTCCTGCATTCCCACCTGCCCTGGCGCATGCCGCTGCTCAACCTGCGCTCGCACAAGACGCTGCTGATCATCGATGGCCGGACCGGCTTCACCGGCGGCATCAACATCGGCGACGAGAACCTCGATACCCCCAGCCGCCGCCGCCTCCTGCGCCGCCGCCGCGGCATCCGCGACACCCACTTCCGCCTCGATGGCCCGATCGTTGCTCAAGTGATGGCCACCTTCGCCGAGGACTGGACCCGAGCCACCATGGAATGGTTCTGGGGCCACTACGCCGATGCCTCAGCCGCCACCAACCCGCACGCCGCCCCGCTGATCGCCCCCGACCTGTCCCGCCTGCCGCCCGCCCTGGTCCAGGTCGCCGAATACGACCCCCTGCGCGACGAAGGCACCCTATGCGCCCGAACTCAACGCCATGGAAAACGTCTGGGACTACTTGCGCGCCAACAAACTCAGCAGTCTGGTCTGGGACAGCTACGACGCCATCGTCCAAGCATGCAAAGACGCATGGAACTTCCTCGCGGAAGACCCAATGC
>CAXNGD010000214.1:0-5408 GCA_964201575.1 Acetobacterales bacterium
CGAAGACGATGAGTGCGCCAGATTGGTGATCGTGATCGCCGTGCCCATGACCGCCCTCAACGCCGCGAATCGCAGCCAGAGACGAGGGAATCAGAGAATGCCACCGTTGGAAACAGCCGAGAGTCCGAGGTTGGGGCGGTTGGTATTAAAGCTTCAACGTCCCCGCCACCCCATACCCCTGCGCCAGCTCCACCAGCTTGCCCCAGGTGGCGTCCTCCACCTCGATCCCCTTGGCCGCCCGCTCGGTCTGCTTCAAGTGCTCGATCTCCCCGGGATAGAAGACCCCCGGGCTCCCCGCAGCCGGCTTGGTCTCCTTCAGGTACTGCGCAAAATCCGCTACTTCGCGCTTGAACGTCGCCAGCGGCCGGAACGCCGAGACGTTGAACACCGCCATGAAGCACCCGTCATTGTGCCGCCCGGTCGGATCGATCCCGAACCCCAGCCCGGTCAACAGCCCGCACAACACCTCCACCATCGCCGCCAGCCCTGTGCCCTTGAACCCCTCGCTCCCCCCCAGCGGCAGCAACGCGCCCCCCTGGCGGAAACTCTTCGGATCCGTCGTCGCCGAGCCGTCCTTGGTCACCACCCAGCCCTCCGGGATCGCCTGCCCCCGCGCCGCCGCCAGCGAGATCTTCCCCGCCGCCACCGCGGAGGTCGCCATGTCCAGGAAGAACGGCCCGTCGAGATCGCTCGGCACCGCGATCGAGATCGGATTGGTCCCCAACCGCGCCTCGGCCCCGCCATACGGCGCCACATGCTTGGGCGAGCGCCCGGAATCGGCCGTGCACAACCCAATCATCCCCGCCTCAGCCGCCATCAGCGAATAGCCGGCCAGGCGCCCGATATGCCCCTGCCGAGACACCGTCGCCGCCGCCACATTCGCCGTCCGCGCCTTCTCGATCGTGAGCTTCATCGCCCGCTCATTGGCGACGTAGCCAAAACCCCAATTGCCATCCACCACCGTCGTCGTGGGGCTCTCCTGCAGGATGTCCCACTTCGCCCCCGGCACGATATGCCCCGCCTTGATCCGGTCGATATAGCCGGGGATCTGGATGATCCCATGGCTGTCATGCCCCGCCAGATTGGCCTCGATGCAGTGCCGCATCACCGTCGCGGCCTCCTCCGGCGGCGCCCCCGCGCCAATGAGCAACGCCGTGCCGATCTCGCGCAGCCGGTCCGCCGAGTGAAGTGCCATCGATCTTAACCCCCAAGGTCACAAGCAAGAATCTTCTTTTTCTGAAGAAAAAGAAGCAAAAAGACTTCATCCATTTGGGCCGCGCCTATCCACGCACCCGGCCCAAACGGATAAAAATTTTTTGGTTCTTTTTTTTCAAAAAAGAACCCTTACGCATTCTTCCGCCGCCAGGCGCTCATCTGCACCGCCGAACTATGCACATGCAAAACCACCGGCCGGTCCTTCACCGCAAACGCTTCCGCGACCTTCGCCCCCACCTCCGCCTCGGAGGAAATCGTGATCCCCTCCGCCCCAAAACTCCGCGCCCACGCCCCGAAATCCGGATTCCGCAGATCGGTCGCCGCATTATACGGCCGGCCAGGATAGCGCACGATGTGATGCATGGAGATTGTGCCGTAGCTCTTGTTGTCCGACACCACGATGATCGGGTTCACCCCATACATCCGCGCCGTCGCCAGCTCATTGCCGGTCATCAGCGCCCCGCCATCGCCACAGAACCCCACCACCTGCCGGTTCCGATCGCGCAAACACGCCGCCACCGCCATCGGCACCCCCGCCCCCATCGCGCCGACTACCGACGACAGGAACGACTGCCCAGGCTTGAAGCCGATATACCGATGCAGGAACGACGAGAAATTCCCGGCGTCAGACGTGACCGCCGCATCCGGCGCCAGGTGCTTGGCAATCTCGCAGACCACGGCGGCAAAGTTCACCCCATCCGTCGTCGCCTCCCACGCCGGCGCCATCAGCTTGCGATGCACCGCGTTCAACCCCTCCACCCAGCCCCGCCGCTTCTCCGCCCCCGCCGGCCGCCCGCGCGCCAACAGCGCCCGCACCACCACCAGCGGATTGGCGACGATCCCCAGCTCCGGCCGCCACACCCGCCCAACCTCGTTCGGGTCCGGAAACACATGCACCAGCGGCAATTGCGGCTGCGGCGCCGTCGGGAAGGTGAACGCTTGGCTCACCGTATCCGTCATTCGCTCGCCCAGGCTGACCAGAAGATCGGCCTTCTTCATCTCGCCAATCTGCGCCGGCGGAACCCGAATCCCGACATACCCGCCATAATTCGGATGCCCAGCATCGAACAAAGCCGGCCGCCGATGCGTCGGGCTGACCGGCACCACCCACTCCTCGGCAAACCGCGCCAGATCCGCAAACGCCGAGGGATCAGCCACGGCATCCGCCGCCATCGCCCCACCGACATAGATCAACGGCCGCTCGGCAGCCTCGATCATCGCCGCCAGCCGATCCAGATCCTCCGCCCGCGCCCCGCCATGCACCTTCGGCCGCGGCAGATCCACCGGCGCATCCGTCGCCTCGTCGAACAAATCCTCCGGCAGGATCACCGCCACCGGCCCCGGCAGCCCGCTCTCCGCCACATGGAACGCGCGCGCAATCGCCTCGCTGGCGGTCTCCGGCTCGTTCACCTCAATCACCAGCTTGGTGATGTCGGACAGCAGCCGCGAGTAATTCTGCTCCTGCAGCGCCAGCCGCCCGAAATCCTTCCGCTCCACCTGCCCCACCAGCAGCACCAGCGGCGTGGCGTCATGAAACGCGCTGTGCACCGCCACCATCGCATTGGCCAGCCCTGGCCCCCGCGACACCACCGCCACCCCCGCCCGATCCCGCAGCCGCCCATCCGCCACCGCCATGAACGCCGCCCCACCCTCATGCCGGCACACCACCAGCCGGATCGAGTTCTTGTCCGCCAACGCATCGGTCAGCCCGAGATAGCTCTCGCCCGGAACGCAATAGATGATGTCGATATCATGCGCTTCGAGGCTGTCGGCCAACAGGCGAGATACGGTTCGGGCCATTGATCAAAATCCCCATTTCTAACTCACCCGATTGTGCGTCCGCCGCGCGCCCAGGCCAACCCCTGCCCTTGCGACAAATCCTGGACCCCAAGCCCGCGCCAGCCCAAACTTCGCGCCAGCAAACAACCGCGGGCGCAGGAGCGACACCATGAAGAACCTCGACAAATTCACCGACACCTTCCGTGAGCTCGTCCTGATCTATGCCGCTCTGATCATCCTGGGCGCCGCAGTCTTCGCCTATGCCGAAGAAAAATCCTTCGCCGACTCAATCTGGTGGGCCTTCGTCACCGCCATGACCGTCGGCTACGGCGACTTCGCCCCAACCACCCTGATCGGCCGCATCGACGGCATAATCCTGATGCACATGGTGCCCTTGTGCATCGCCCCGATCATCGTGACCCGCCTGATCACCCGCATCCTCGACCAGCGGCACCAGTTCACCCACGACGAGCAGGAACAGATGAAGGCCGACATCCGCGAGATCAAGCTGATGCTGGCCGCCAGAAACAAACCCGCCGAATAACTCAGGCCGCCGCCCGCGCCATCATCTGCGCCGCCACCGCCTCCGCCACCCGGATGCCGTCCACCCCAGCCGACAGAATACCGCCGGCATATCCCGCCCCTTCGCCGGCCGGAAACAACCCCGCCGTCCCCGGGCTTTGAAAATCCGCCCCCCGCGGCATCCGCAACGGCGAAGACGTCCGCGTCTCCACCCCCGTCATCACCGCGTCCGCCATGTCAAACCCCGGAATTGTCCGCCCAAAATGCGGCAAAGCCTCCCGGATCGCCGCCACCACAAACTCCGGCAGGCACAAAGACAAATCCGTCAAATGCACCCCCGGCTTATAACTCGGCACCACCGACCCAAACGAAGTCGAGGCCCGCCCCGCCAGGAAATCCCCCACCAACTGCCCCGGCGCCGCATACGTCCCGCCGCCCGCCTCGAACGCCCGGCTCTCCCAATGGCGCTGAAACTCTATGCCCGCCAGCACCCCGCCGGGATAATCCGCGGGATCAATCCCCACCACGATCCCCGCATTGGCATTGCGCTCATTGCGCGAATACTGGCTCATCCCGTTGGTGACCACGCGCCCAGGCTCGCTCGCCGCCGCCACCACCGTGCCGCCGGGACACATGCAAAACGAATAAACGCTGCGCCCATTACCGCAGTGATGCACCAGCTTGTAGTCCGCCGCCCCCAACAGCGGATTGCCGGCAAACGCCCCAAACCGCGCCCGATCAATCAATGACTGCGGATGCTCAATCCGCACCCCGATCGAGAACGGCTTGGCCGCCATCGCCACGTCCCGCTCATGCAGCATCGCAAACGTGTCGCGCGCCGAATGCCCCACCGCCAACACCACATGATCGGTCGCAATCCGCTCGCCGCTTTCCAGCACCACGCCCCGCACCCCATGCCGCGCGTCAAGATCGAGATCGACCACCTTGCTCCGCCAGCGATACTCCCCGCCCAGCGCCTCGATCCCCGCCCGCATGTGCTCCACCATGCCCACCAGGCGAAACGTCCCGATATGCGGCTTGGCTACCCACAGGATCTCCTCCGGCGCCCCCGCCCGCACAAACTCCTCCAAAACCTTCCGCCCGCGATGCCCGGGATCCTTGATCTGCGAATACAGCTTCCCGTCCGAGAACGTCCCCGCCCCGCCCTCGCCAAACTGCACATTGGACTCAGGGTCCAAAACCCCCCGCCGCCAGAGCCCCCAAGTATCCTTCGTCCGCTCCCGCACCACCCGCCCGCGATCCAGCACAATCGGCCGAAACCCCATCTGCGCCAGCAGCAACGCCGCAAACAACCCGCACGGCCCCGTCCCGATCACCACCGGCCGCCGCCACCCCGCAGCCGGCGCCCGCCCGACAAACCGATAAGACGTATCCGGCGTCACCCCAACATGCCGGTCCCCGACATGCCGCGCCAACACCCCCGCCTCGTCATCCACATCGACATCCAGCGTGTAGCTGAACCGGATCGCCGCCTTGCTGCGCGCATCATGCGCCCGGCGCCCCACATGCACCTCGCGCACCGGCCCCAGCCGCGCCTCCGCGGCCTCCCGCAACGCCTCCTCGGGGTGATCCAGCGGCAGTCGTACTTCCGTCAAACGAATCATGCGCGGCGGTATAGGACAGGCGGCCAAGCCAAGGAAGATTCTTCTTTTTCTGTAGAAAAAGAAGCAAAAAGACTTTCATCCATTGGAGCCGGCCCTCCCCTCAAGCACCCGCCCAAGTGATGAAAGTTTTTGGCTCTGTTCTCGAATCGTATGTGCTCTGTAGAATCCGGTCAAACGCCCTGTTTGGAGCGCATCGATGGACGACGCGATTTTCCGTAACTGGCTGTCTGGCCTGGACACGTTGACGGCGGCGCAGCGTGAAGAGGT
>CAXNGD010000215.1:0-5391 GCA_964201575.1 Acetobacterales bacterium
CAATCGTTCGACACACCGCGCTGAACCTGCTGTCTGCCGCCAGACCCACCACAAGCTTCAAAAACCGCCGCAAGAAGGCCGGGTGGAACGTCGATTACCTGGAGACAGTGCTCAGAGGGAACGCATGACGTTCAAGCGATTCGCCTGGCACGGCGCGTTGCGCCACTTGACCGTGATGGTGGAGATGGCGGATGTCGAGGCAGGCTCCGCCATCGCGCTAGAGGAGGTCACTATGAAAGACACCACCATCCAGCGGAACCGCTTTACATTCGGCACTGAAAAGCAACCCGCGATCGGCAGCCGGGATATGGTGGACTCCAACCATCCCCTCGCCTCGGCGGCTGATGCCGAGATGCTGGCGGCAGGCGGCAACGCGATCGACGCTGCGGTTGCGACGCAGTTTGCGTTCACCATGGTCGAGACGATAATGGTATCGCTGATCGGCGGCGGCACCACCCATATGGACCGAGGGGCCGGTGCTGGAGGTCGAATCGCGCATGCCCGGCTCGACGCGCGAAGGCTTGGCCGCGCACGGCCACGGTTTCGACGTGGTGGCGGCGGTCGCGAGCGGAAAGAACGGGATCATGTTCAATGACGACAGGACGATGACCGGGGCAGCCTGCTGGTGGCTCAATGGCGCTCCGGCCAGCGTTACCGGCGGGTTAGCGCGGCCAGGGGCGCGCTTCGTGCTGAAAAGCGCGGAGTCGAAAGCATGAAGACTGGGGGCATGGTACGCATCGGCATCGACATCGGCGGCACCTTCACCGACTTCGCGCTGTGGGACGGTGACCCGGC
Organism: Acetobacterales bacterium; assembly: GCA_964201575.1. Taxonomy (GTDB): domain Bacteria; phylum Pseudomonadota; class Alphaproteobacteria; order Acetobacterales; family Acetobacteraceae; genus CAMDGX01. The sequence goes on from CAXNGD010000215.1 coordinate 796, forward strand.
GGGCTATACCGCCGTGCACGCCATGAAAGTGCCCTCGACACCGCCCGATTTCGCTCGCGGCGTCCAGGACGGGCTCGAGAAACTGCTGGCCGAAGGCCGCATAGCCGCCGACGATCCGATGCTGATCGTGCATGGCACCACCGTCAGCACAAACGCGGTGATCGAGCGAAGTGGCCCGCCGCTGGCCTTGCTTGTCACCGCCGGATTCCGCGACCTGCTCGACATCGCGCGCCTGCGCGTGGACCGGCCAGTCGATCTCTTCGCCCGGCGGGCGCCGCCGATCATCCCGCGGCGCATGGTGTTCGAAATCGGCGAGCGCATCCTGGCCGACGGCAGCATTGACCGTGCGCTCGAGCCCGCCGAGGTGGTGGCGGCCGCGCGGGCTGCACTGGCGCAGGGAGCGGCGGCGATCGCGGTGTGCTTCCTGCACGCCTACCGCAGCCCTGTTCACGAGGCATTGGCCGCGGCGGCGATCCGCGATGCGCTCGGCGGGGTCGATGTGGTGCTGTCCCATGAGGTGTGGCCGCAGCAGTCGGAATATGAGCGCGCGAGTGCCGCGCTGCTCAACGCCTATGCCCGCCGTGCGCTGTCGGGTTATCTCGCGGCGTTGGAGACTTGGATCGCGGGACGGCTGCCCAATGCGCGGCTCCTCGTAACCAAGTCCAACGGCGGGGTGATGGCCGCCACCGAAGCGACGCGGATGCCGATCCACACCCTGCTCTCCGGCCCCGCCGCCGGCGTCACCGCCGCGCAGACGCTCGGTGCCATGCTGGGCGAGGCCAACCTGCTGACCATGGACATGGGTGGCACCAGCACCGACATCTCGCTGATCCGCGAGGGCGCCATCATGGTCTCGCATGACGGTCGGGTCGGCGATTTTCCGTTAATGATGCCGGTCACCGCGATCGAGGCGATCGGCGCGGGCGGCGGCTCGATCGCCTGGCGCGATGGTCCGGTGCTGAAGGTCGGTCCGCGCTCGGCGGGTGCGCGGCCCGGCCCGGCTTGCTACGGCCAGGGTGGCACCCAGCCCACGGTGTCGGATGCCTATCTGCTGTGTGGCTATCTGCGCGAGGACATCCCCCTTGCCGGCGGGCTGATGCTGCGGCGCGATCTTGCCGAGGGCGTCATAGCGCCCCTCGCCGTGGCGATCGGGAGGACAGCGGAGGCGACGGCGGAAGGAATCATCGCGGTGGCGACGGCGAACATGCTGGCCAACGCGCTGCCCTTCATTGCCCGTCTCGGCGTGGCCCCGGCGGAGTTGACGCTGATGATCTTCGGTGGTGCCGGCGCCATCCACGGGCCGCTGCTGGCCGCCGAGATCGGCATCGGCCGGGTGGTGGTGCCGCGGCTGGCTTCGGTATTCTGCGGCTATGGCTGCCTGGTCTCCCACCTGCGCTACGACGTGATCCGCACCGTTCATGGGCGCTCGCTCGCCGCGGCGGATGTGGCCGCGATCTATGCCAAACTCAAGGCGGAGGCCGGATCCTGGCTCTCCGCCCAGGCGCGCGCGGCGGTGCCAAGCTACGAATTTGCCGCCGATGTGCGCTATGCCGGCCAGTCCTTTGACGTCGGCGCGCGGATTTCAGCCGAAGCGGCGCAAACGGGCGATCTCGGCGCCATCGCCGCGTCCTTCCATTCCGAGCACAACCGGCTCTACGGCCACGCCCATCCAGGCCAGGAAATCGAAATCATAGCACTGCGTCTGCGCATTGAGGGGGCGCTGCCACGGCCGGGCGCGGTGGCGCTGCCGGCCAGCCGTGCCACTTCCCCGCCGCGGCGGGTGTGCGCTCGCTTCGACGGGTCCGAGCGCGACGTCGATCTGCACGACTGGGCGCGCCTGTCGCCAGGCTGGTCGGCGCCGGGTCCGCTCCTAGTGGCCCAGGAAACCGCGACCGTGGTGGTGCCGCCCGGCTTCTTGGCGACCGTCGGCATCTTCGGCGATCTCATCCTGGAGCGGAGCTGAGCATGGACCCCGTGCGGACCGAAATCATGCGCAACCGCTTCGCCGCCATCGCCGAGGAAGCCAGCAACATCGCCTACCGAACCGCCTACACCACCTTCGTCAAGCAGACGCAGGACTACCAGGTGGCGATGGCCAGCGTGGAAGGCGAGTTCTTCGCCTATCCGATGAAATCCGGCGTCACCTCCTCGGTATGCCAGAACGTGCGCGGGGTCGTGGACGAGATCGGCATCGAGACGCTGGTGCCGGGTGACATCATTCTCACCAACGATCCGTTCTCCGGTGATGCGCTGTGCACCCATACGATGGACATCCATCTGCTGCGCCCGGTGTTTCGTGATGGCGTTATCGTCGCCTTCGCCTGGGCCTTCATCCATGCTTCGGACATCGGCGGCGCGGTGCCGGGCTCGATCGCGCCGACCAGCTACGAGGTGTTCCAGGAAGGTGTGCGCATTCGGCCGGGTCTGCTCTACCGGGCCGGCGAGCTCAACGCGGCGACGTGGAATTTCTTCGCCGACAACTCCCGCATCCCCGACCTCATCTGGGGCGATTTGCAGGCGATGATGGCGGGGCTCGCGCTGCTCGATACGCGAATGAACGAGTTGTGCGCGCGTTACGGTACCGAAGAGGTGCTGGAATCGGTCGCCGACGTGCTGGCACTCGCCGAACTCAAGGCGCGCGAGGCGTTGCGGCGGCTCACACCGGGTGAATACCGCTTCTCCGAGTATCTCGAGGATTATCGCGGTGACGGGCACGTGTTCATCCACACCTGCATGACGGTGGAGGCGGACGGCACGCTCGCGCTCGATTTCACTGGCAGTGACCCCGCTGTCCGACTGGCGATGAACTTCGTGACTGGCAAGCGGGCGCATCCCTTCCTGTGCATGCCGGTCATCAATTTCATCCAGACCATCGAGCCGACCACGCCTGTGAATGGCGGGATCATCAGGCCCATTCGTACTCATGCGCCAGTCGGCACGCTGATGAACGCCGAATTTCCCTTCGCCATGGGGAATCGCTGGGTGGCGGTGATGCGCTGCTATGACGCGGTCCTCGGTTGCCTCAACCAGGCCTATCCCGGCGGCATAGCCGCCTGCGGGGCAGGGCAGGCCGGTATCATCGCGGTCTCCGGCGTCGACGGGCGAACCGGGCGGCGGCATGTCTCCGTCGTGGAACCGTTCATCGGCGGTTCCGGCGGGCGTCGCGACGCCGACGGGCTCGACGGGATCGACCAGCCAGTCGCCTTCCTGCGCTCGGCGCCGGCGGAGGTGGTGGAGGCGGAAACCAGCCTGGTGTTGCGCCGCTTCAGCTACGAGCCCGGCCGCGCCGCGCCGGGACTGCATCGTGGCGGCCAGGCGATGCGCATCGAGCTAGAGAACCGAGGCATCGCCGCAACCATCACCGTGCGCGGGCTCGACCGGTTCCGCTTCCAACCCTTCGGCTTGCACGGTGGCGCGTGCGGCAGCGCGGGCAGCACGGTGCTGAACCCCGGCACATCAGCGGAGCGCAACATCGGCAAGATCGACGTACTCGAAATCGCCCAAGGCGACACGCTGCGGATGATTACCCCCTCTGGTGGCGGCTTTGGCGACCCCTTTGAGCGCGATCCCGCGCTGGTGTTGGCCGAAGTATTCGACGGGCTGTTGAGCGCGGAGGACGCCAGGATCGGCTACGGCGTCGTCATTGCCGGCGCTGCGGTCAACATTGCCGCGACCGAAGAACTGCGCGCAGTGCCACGCCCATCGCCGCCAAAGTTCACCATCGGCCCGGCCCGGCAGGACCTCGAACACCGCTGGCCCGAGACCGCAAGCCGAGCCATGGCGGAAGCCGTGCTGACGCTTCCCGCCGGCTTGCGATCCTACCGGTTAGCCGAACTTCGACGCAACGAAATTGTAAAGAAATGAACCGGCATAGGGCTATCCACCGAATTCCAGGCGCAGCTGAGCTCAGGTCCCTTGTCGCCAGTCTACGTGTTGATTTCCACTGAGACCTGACGCTGGTCGGCTGAAATTTTCCACTGAGAATTGACCAGCGTTTGAACCTCTCGCCGGGCGCGAGCTGAGCGAGCGTGCGTAGGAGCGCGCCATAATGCTCGGCTTGATTCAAGAGCGACGTCGGTCAGGCCGTTCTGTCCAACATCATTTCGGGCTGGGGGACGCTGACGGGCGGGGCGAGCTACTACTATTCCTCTAACGCCCGCACCAACGACCCGCAGCGCCGACTCTGTCAATCAGCGTCGAAAACTTTCGAGGGAACAGCGTCCAAAAGTTTCCAGTTGATTGTCTCCCTGGCTCCTACGGATTGTGTCGTCTGGGCTGGAACGGAAGCACCGGGGTATCGCGACCGAAGAGCGCCGTCAGTCGCGTCCAAAGCCTTTAGGAGCTCGGCTGCCTGGAGATCTTCGACATGGCAGCGCAAACTCGCATGACATCGAGCCCTACCGCCAGTTCTGCTACGTTGGTCATCTCCGATGACTGGGCGGTTCAGCCCCCCTGTGTCAGAGAAGTTGCCGCCCGGATAGGATCAAGACCTCAGGGGGCGCTGGAAGACGAACATGGCTCGGTATGGACAGACGTTTAAGGACAACGCGGTGGCGCGACTGCTGCCGCCGCAGAGTTGCCCGGTAGAGACGCTTT
>CAXNGD010000216.1:0-5383 GCA_964201575.1 Acetobacterales bacterium
GCCGGCGGGGCGACCGGACAGCACAGACAGAACCTCTTCACGCTGCGCCGCCGTCAACGTGTCCAGGCCAGACAGCCAGTTACGGAAAATCGCGTCGTCCATCGATGCGCTCCAAACAGGGCGTTTGACCGGATTTTACAGAGCACATATGATTCGAGAACAGAGCCTTCTTTTTTCAAAAAAAAGCGCTTTCTTCCTTCGTTCCGTGACGCCGCGAACTGGTCGATGATTTCGGTGGCTCGTTCAGCGTCCGGCCTGACGGGCCTGTTGTTCGGCCTGGAGGCGACGCGCCTCGGCCTGTTGGGCCTGGGCGCGGAATTGGTCGGCGCGGCCGCGCTCGATTTGCGCCTGTTGCGGCAATTGACGGCGTTCGGCGTCAATGCGGCGGGCGTCGGCGTTGCGCGCCTGGGCGTTGAATGAGTCGGCGCGCTGACGCTCCTGCTGGGCCAGTTGTTCGGCTTGCTGGCGTTGGGCGGTGGCGGCGGCCTGGCGCTGGTTTTCGGCTTGTTGGCGTTGCTGGGCCTGCTGGCGGCTTTCAGCCTCGGTGCGCTGCTGGGTCTCGAGCCGGGCTTTTTCCTGTTGCTGGCGCTGGAACTCGGTCTGCTGGCGCGATTGCTGTTGCTGGTGCTGTTGTTGCTGCTGGCGGCCATACTCCTGTTGCTGGGTCTCGGCGCGGGCGCGGTCCTGGGCCTGCTGGCGTTGCTGCTGGACTTGCTGGCGCTGGAATTCGGCGCGCTGTTGGGCGGCCTGTTGCTGGCGCTGCTGTTCCTGCTGGCGGGCGCGCTGTTCGGCCTCGTATTGGGCGCGCCGCCGGGCTTCGTCCTGGGCGAAGGCTGTAGTGGCGAGAAGCCAGCCGGCGGCCAGAATTCCAAGTCGCATCGCATGCCGTCGCGTTCGCACCGTCATCGGGGGTCTCCCCTGGCTGTTCGAGCAACCTGACCCTTTCATAACATGGCACTGGTTGTGCGGGCCAGAATGCCTTCCACTCGGTGTGTTCAACATCCCAGGAGCAATGTCGATGCCAGCGACCCCCTCGGCGATCCTGTTCGACTGGGACAACACGCTGGTCGATGCCTGGGCGGGGATCGTGGCGGCGTTGAACGAGGTCTTCGGGCAGTTCGGGCTGCCGCCGTGGACGGTGCAGCAGGGGCGGGAGCGCATTCGCGGTTCGATGCGCGAATCGTTCCCGCCGCTGTTTGGCGAGCAGTGGGAGGCGGCGGTCGCCGCATTCGGGCCGGCCATGCAGCGCGTGCATCTCGATCACGTCGCCGAGTTGGCCGGAACTTCGGCGATGCTGGATGTTGCGCGCGCCTGGCCCCTGGGGGTTGTTTCCAACAAGGCCGGGCCGTTCCTGCGGCACGAAGTGGAACATCTCGGCTGGAACGATCGCTTTGGCGCGGTGGTCGGCGCCGGCGATTGCGATGCCGACAAGCCACACCCGGCACCGATCTGGCATGCGCTGACCAGGATCGGCGTGCAGCCGGGCCCCTCGGTGTGGTATATCGGCGATACGGCGTTGGACATGCAAGCTGCCCACGCCGCCGGTTGCACCGCAGTGCTGTTGGGCGATGCCGCGCACGATGGCGGCCTGGCCTTGATGCAGGGAAGCGAATGCCCGCCGGGACTGTACTTCGCCGACGCCGGCGCCCTGGCCCGATACCTGGAGGAAAACCTCCGGAGGGACTGAGGCGGTGGTGAAATGCCCATCGAGACCGGACGGACGGCCGCGCCACGTTCGCCGTCCGGCAGGTGGGAAGAACAACAACAACACCGCTTCCGACAGGACACCTGCGGGGCGCAACTGAAGGATCGAGCTCGTGGCCAGTGAGAAGTCGCAGAACGTTCAGGACGTGTTCCTGAATCACGTGCGCAAGAACAAGACGCCCGTCACCGTCTTCCTGGTGAACGGCGTGAAGCTCCAGGGGATCATCACCTGGTTCGACAATTTCTCGGTGCTGTTGCGCCGCGATGGGCACACCCAGCTGGTCTACAAGCATGCCATCTCCACGGTCATGCCGGGCGCGCCGATCTCGCTGTTCGACGGCGCCAAGGCCGAGGGTGCCGCGGCACCTGCGACGGGCGGCAACACGCTGACCCTCGCCGCACGGGAGACCGCCGCTGCCAATATCGACTGAGCCGCCCGAAGGGGACGGCGCTCTGAACCGCCCGGCGCTGGAAGGTGCCGGGTGGACCGCAAAGCCCACCAGCGTCATTACTCGCGCGGCTGTCATCCTGCCGTGGGAAAGCCGCGCGGATTCTGGCACCCGCGCCTCCGAGGCGCGGTTGGCGGAGGCTGTCGGGCTGACCGCCTCGATCGGCCTGGTTATCGTCCATACCGCCATCGTGCCTTTGCGCGGGCGCAAGCCGGCGACGTTGCTGGGCAGCGGCCAGGCCGAGATGCAGGGGACGGCGATCCACGACGCCAAGGTCGATGTCGCCGTGGTCGATGCGCAGCTGACCCCGGTGCAGCAGCGTAACCTCGAGAAGGCCTGGGGCTGCAAGGTGATCGACCGCACCGGGCTGATCCTGGATATCTTCGGCGAGCGCGCGCAGACCCGCGAGGGTTCGCTGCAGGTTGAGCTGGCGCATCTGGAATACCAGCGTTCGCGGCTGGTGCGGTCCTGGACCCATCTTGAACGGCAGCGCGGCGGGTTCGGCTTCCTCGGCGGCCCCGGCGAGACGCAGATCGAGGCCGACCGGCGGCTGATCGGCGACCGTATCGTGCGGCTCAAGCGCGAGCTGGAGCAGGTGCGCCGCACCCGCGGCCTGCATCGCAGTGCGCGCAAGCGGGTGCCGTATCCGATCGTGGCCCTGGTAGGCTACACCAATGCTGGAAAATCAACGTTGTTCAATGCGTTGACCGGCGCTGATGTGATGGCCAGGGATCAGCTTTTTGCCACCCTGGATCCCACCATGCGCGGCCTGCGCCTGCCGAGCGGGCGCAATGTGATCCTGTCGGACACGGTGGGTTTCATCAGCGAACTGCCCACCGAACTTGTCGCCGCCTTTCGTGCCACGCTGGAGGAGGTGTCCGAGGCCGATGTCATCCTGCATATCCGCGACATCGCCCACCCTGATTCGGCTGCCCAGCGCGGCGATGTGATCCAGGTGCTGGAGGGCATGGTGCGCGACGGCACGCTGGACGCCGACTGGAACCGCCGCAGCATCGAGGTGCTCAACAAGGCCGACCTGCTGGGCGGGATCGATGCGGTGCCGGAGCGGGCGAATTGCGCGCCGGTTTCCGCCGTCACCGGCGAGGGGCTGGACGCCCTGAAGGCGGAGATCGACCGGCGCATCGCCACAGGGCTGGAGACCGCCGAGTACGACCTGCCGCCCGGTGATGGCCAGCGCCTGGCCTGGCTGTACCAGCATGGCGAGGTGCTGGCGCGCGACGATGGCGAAGCAACGATCCATGTGACCGTGCGCCTACGCGCCGAGGATCGGGCGCGGTTTGAAAGGCTTGCCCGGTGATCTTCACCCGACTTGATGCCCTGCGGCTGGCTGCCATTCTGCGCGAGGCCGCGGCGCGCGAGATCATGCCGCGCTGGCGCAAGCTTGCCGCCGGTTCCGTTCGTATCAAGTCGGGGCCGCTAGATCCCGTGACCGATGCCGACGAGGCCGCCGAAAAGCTGATCGAGGCGGCGCTGATCCGCGCCTTCCCCGGCTGTGCCATCGTCGGCGAGGAGGCCGCCTCGGCCGATCCATCGATCCTGCGCCGGCTCAAGGGGGCCGACCTCGCATTCGTCATCGATCCGGTCGATGGCACGGCGAATTATGCCGCCGGGCTGCCGCTGTTCGGCACCATGGCCGCCGCCATCGTGCGCGGCGAGATTGTGATGAGCGTGATCCATGATCCCCTGGGCGATGACAGCGCCATTGCGGTGCGCGGCGACGGCGCCTGGATCGTGGCCGCCGACGGCGCCGAGACCGCGATGCGCGTTGCCCCGCCGGTGCCGCTCGGCGAAATGAGCGGCTGTGCCAGCTGGCGCTATCTGGCTGAGCCAGCCCGCACCTCGGTGTTGCATGGCCTGAGCCATGTTGCGGCCTCGATGAGCTATCGCTGCGCCGCGCACGAGTATCGCCTGGTGGCTGGCGGGCACACGCATTATTCGGTCTATGGCCGCATGTACCCCTGGGACCACGCGCCGGGTGTGCTGTTGCACCGCGAGGCCGGCGGCTATGCGGCGCGCTTCGATGGCACGCTGTATGACCCCACCGAGGTGCCGGGCGGGCTTATCTGTGCGCCCGACCAGGCGAGCTGGCAGGCATTGCACCGCGCCCTGATCGCCACACGCTGATACGGAGCCCCCCTCATGAGTGCCACTGTCATCCTGATCCGCCATGGGCAATCCACCTTCAACGCGCATTTCGAGGCAACGGGCGACGATCCCGGCCATATCGACGCGCGGCTGACTGAAGTTGGCCATCTCCAGGTCGCTTCGGCGCGACAGCTTATGGCGAATATGCCGCGCCCGGACCTGGTGATCTCAACGCCGTTGACCCGGGCCTTGCAGACCACGCTGGGTATATTCGGTGACACCGGGGTGCCGGTGGAGGTCAATGGCCATCATCGCGAGCATCTCGAGAGTTTCTGCGACCTCGGCCGCTCGCCGGCGGAGTTGGCCGCCGAGTTTCCCGGTCTGGTGTTCGATCACCTGGACGAAACCTGGTGGCACAACGGACCGGTTGACCATCGCGGGCTGCCGGTGGAGCCGCACGCGGTCTTCGCCGACCGCGTCGAGAGCTTTTCGCACTGGCTGGCCGAACATCCTTCGGCGGTGGTGGCCGTCGTCGGTCATGGCGCATTCTTCCGCCAGCTGACGGGCCGCGGCTTCGCCAACTGCGAGATCGTGCCGTGGTCGCCAGAGGTGGCGCGGCTAGGGCGGACGCCGACTTGATTGACAGCCATATTGTTCCCTAATTATTGGTAATAAGAAAAAATTCTTAGATACGCTGTTCCCGTCTGATCGGGTATTGAACAAATTCGCCGCTCAGTTCTGGCCATGGCCCCGGCTCGGCCGGGTCTCCGGCATGGCGAACACAACAAGGGCGAGCGCCACCATGCCAGCCGCCGCCAGCGTCCAGAATGCCGCCGGCACACCCCCGCCCGGTGGCGACGAGGCCGGCGACCGTGGTGCTCAAGGCGGCCCCCAGCGTGCCGGCCAGGCCGAATACGCTGAGCCCCAGCGTGTACCCGGATTTCCCAGATAAACGACAATATAGTTGTACGAATCATCCGAATCTGCCATGAATATCAGGACGTTGTGTCTGTCATGGTGGTGAGTTCATGGAACACCCAGCGGGTGAATCGGATGATGGCTCTCTGCGGGTCGATTTTGACCGCCGCCTGAAGCTGGAATTCCACGGCAGCCGCATCACCTCC
>CAXNGD010000217.1:0-5367 GCA_964201575.1 Acetobacterales bacterium
ATCCACCGATGGTGGCATCAGAAAGCCGGTCTCGCGGTCAATCAGACGGAAATTGCCCATCCAGCAGATATCCAAACAGCAAAAACGGCGAAGCGATGCAACAATTCTACCGACAGCTTCCGCGTCGCGTTAAGTCCGACAGGCTGCTAGTCGCCGACCCCGCCTAGGCGCCGACGCGCATCAGCCTTGGCCCTTCGGCATGCAGCCAGCGCATCGCCGGCTTGGTGTGCGCGGTCAGCGTATCCACCAGCATCCAGAACTGCGGCCCGTGGTTCATGTGCCGCAAATGCGCAACCTCATGCGCCACCACATAGTCCTGCACGAAGCCCGGTGCCATCACCAGCCGCCAGGAGAAGGCCAGCGCCCGGCTGCTGGCGCAACTGCCCCAGCGCGTCCGTGTGTCCTTCACCGTGATCCGGCTTGGCCGCAGCCCGGCCATCCCGGCCTTTTCCATCACCAGCCCGGACAGCCGCTGCCGCGCCTCGCCGCGCAGGAAATCGGCAACCCGGCGCGGCAGGAAGGCCAAATCGCCGGCCACCCGGATCTCGCCGGCCTCCAGCCAAACTGTGCCCCGGCTTGCCGGCATGTGGCGGATGCGGCGCTCCACCCCATCGAGCGGCACGCTGGCGCCATCCGCGAATGCCACCGCCCCCGGCAGCGCCGCCAGCCGCCGCGTCACCCATTCCGCATGGTCCATCAGCAGCGCCATCCCCGCCGGCCGACTGGTCCGCGGCGGCAGGGTCACCACCACCGCCCCGTCGCGCGGATCGATGCGCAGGCTGACCCGCCGCGCGCGCGCGCTGCGGCGCCACTGCACCCTGGCCTCGCCGCCTGGCAGCGCGATAATCTCCGATTGGGCCTCGCTCATGGCGCATCCTTGGCAGAGTCGCCGGTGCCGGCGCAACAACAACCCGCACCGGCCTTGCTGGTGGCGCCGGCACCCAGTCGGTAGGGTGGGGCATGCGCATTCTCGCCCTCGATGCCGCCCTGGCCCGTTGCTCCGCCGCCGTGCTGGACCGCGGGATGGTGCTGGCCCATGCAGCCCGGGCCGGCGGGCGCGGCCAGGCGGCGGTGCTGGCGCCGATGGCGGCCCGGGTGCTGGAACAAGCGGGCCTTGCGGCCAGCGCGCTGGACGGCATCGCGGTCACCGTCGGCCCCGGCAGCTTTGCCGGGTTGCGCGCCGCGCTCTCGCTGGCCCACGGCATTGCACTGGCGGCTGGGTGTCCGGTGGTTGGCGTGCGGGTTGCCGAGGCGCTGGCGGAGACCATTGCGATCCCGCCTGGCCGCACGCTGTGGGTGGCGATCGACAGCCGCCGTGGCCGGGTGTTCCTGGACCGCGACGGCGGCATTGCACCGTTCGCCCTGACCGCGTTGCCACGCCCCGCCGGACCCGTTGCCATCGCCGGCGATGCATCCAATGACGTGGCCGCCAGGCTGGCCGCCCGCGGCGACAACGTCATGCTGACCGGGGCGATCCTGCCCGATGCCGTCGCGGTCGCGCATGTCGGCGCGCGTCGGCTTTCCGGGGCCTTGCCGCCGCTCGCCGCGCAGCCGCTCTATATCGATCCGCCTGAGGCCAAGCTCCCGGCCGGCGGGCTTCGTCCGCCGCCGAGCCCGTGATCGCGCGCGCCGGCCTGGCCCATGCCGCCGCCCTGGCGGCCATTCATGGCGCGGCCTTTCCGCCGGGTGAGCGCTGGGGGCGGGATGCGATGGCTTTGCAGATGGAACTACCCGGGGTCTTCGCGCTGATCGACCCGCGCGGCGGGATGATCATGGCCCGCATCGCCGCGGACGAGGCGGAAATCCTCACCCTGGCGGTGATGCCGGAGCAGCGTCGCCTGGGCCTGGCGCGCGGCCTGCTGGCCGAGGCGGCAGTGGTCGCCGAGAACTGCGGCGCGGTGGCGCTGTTCCTGGAAGCGGCGCTGCGCAACACGGCGGCGCGCGGGCTGTATGAGGCGGCGGGTTTCGTGGTGGTTGGTCAGCGGCGGCGGTACTATGCGGATGGGGATGATGCGTTGGTCATGCGGCTGGGGTTGTAGAAAGTAAGAATCTTCTTTTTCTGAAGAAAAAGAAGCAAAAAGACTTTATCCGTTTGGGCCGGGCGTGGATGACCGGCATCGGTGCAAATGGATAGAAGTTTTTTGGTTCTTTTTTTCAAAAAAGAACATTCTTCACTTCGCCCTGAGATCCTCGATGACCTCGCCGGCCGCCATCATCTCCGCCTCGTGCCCGGGCTCGCGCCACTTCTCGGCCAGCGCGGCTGTCTGCCATTCCAGCATCGCCGGCAGGGCGAGCAGGCGGGCGGCGAAGTCCCGGGCCGGTGGGCTCAGTTCCAGGCCGTAGCCGTGCACCCGAAACGCCACCGGGGCGAAGAAGGCATCGGCGCCGGTGAAGTTGGCGCCGGCGAGAAACGGGCCACCGAAGCGCTGGAGCCCGCCGCACCAGATCTCGTCGATCCGGGCGATGTCCTGGGCCAGCGCCGGCGAGATGGCGTGCAGCCGGACTCGAACACCGACATTCATGCTGCACTGGTTGCGCAGCGCGGAGAACCCGCCATGCATCTCGGCGGCGGCAGAGCGCGCCCAGGCCCGTGCGATGGCGTCGGTCGGCCACCCGCCGGGGTGGCGCTCGGCCAGGTATTCGACGATGGCGAGCGAATTCCACACGACCGTGGTTCCGTCATGCAGGCAGGGCACGGTTCCGTTGGGGGCGAAGGCGCCGAAGGTGTCGCGGTTGGATCCGGGGCCGAAGACCTGCATCGCCTCGTCGAAGGCGATGCTCAGCGTGCGCATCAGCACCCAGGCCCGCAGCGACCAGGACGAGTAGTTGCGGTTGCCGATGAACAGTCGGTATGCCGTCATCGCAGGCGCCTACTTCAAGGTTTCGAGGTAGGCGATCAAGTCCGCGCGCTGGGTGGCGTTCTTCAGCCCGACATAGGCCATGATGGTCCCGGGAATGGCCTCCCTGGGATTGGTCAGGTACTTGTCCATTGCCTCGGGCGTCCAGACGAGCTTGGCGTCCCGGTTGGCCGGCGAGTAGCGGAAGCCCACCACCTGGCCGGATGTCCGCCCGATGATGCCGAACATGCTGGGCCCGACCCGGTTCTTGCCGGCTTCAACCACGTGGCAGGCGCCGCATTGGATGCGAAACACGCGCGCCCCGGCTTCGGCATCGCCGGCGCGGGCCGGGGCTGCCTGAAAGGCGAGGGCTGTGAAAAGGGCCGTGATCGCGATTGCTCGCATGGGGAAAACTCCTGCTCTATCGACCAGCCATAAGATAGGCGCTCAGGCGGATTCCGCCAACATGCACTCCACGGTGCGCCCGGCCAGGTTGCGGGCGGCCTGTTCTGTCGAGCGGCATGCATCGGTGACCATCGGGCAGCGCGGATGAAAGCGGCAGCCCGGCGGGATGTTGGCGGGGTCGGGATAGCTGTCGCCCAGCCCGACATCGGGGATGCCCAGCCCGGGCTCCGGCGTCAGCACCGATTCGAGCAGGGCGCGGGTATAGGGATGGCTGGGGCGGTGGAACAGCGCATCGGTGTCGGCGCGCTCCACCACGCGGCCGAGATACATCACCGCGACCTCGTCGCAGATATGCTCGACGACAGCGAGGTTGTGGCTGATGAACACCAGGGTCAGGCCCAGGTCGCGCCGCAGATCGGCCAGCAGGTTCAGGATCTGCGCCTGGACCGAAACATCCAAGGCACTGGTCGGCTCGTCGCACACCACGATTCTGGGCCGCACCACCAAGGCGCGGGCGATCGCCACGCGCTGGCGCTGGCCACCGGATAGCTGCGCCGGCATGCGCTGGCCCTGTTCGGCGGTCAGGCCGACGCGGGCCAGCATTTCCTCCACCCGCACCCGACGCTCGGCCTCCGGCACGCCCTGGGCCACCAGCGGCAGTGCTACAATATCGGCGACCCGGCGCTTGGGGTTCAGCGAGGAGAACGGGTCCTGGAACACCGGCTGGATCAGCTTGGCGCGCTCGCGCCGGTGCATGGCCCCGAGCGCGCGGCCATCCACCAGGATGTCGCCGCCGGTGGCCGGATGCAGGCCGAGGATCAGGCGCGCCAGAGTGGACTTGCCGCAGCCGGACTCGCCGACAATGCCGAAACAGCCGCCCTGCGGCACCGCGAAGGACACGCCGTCGACGGCGCGGACCATGCGCGGGGCGGAGAACATGCCGGTGCTCTGGCGGAACACCTTCTCGACGTTGCGGACTTCGATGGCCGGGGTCATGCCGCAACCCCCGCCGTCCAGCCGGCGGCGAGATGGCACTCATAGCGATGGCCGGCCAGCCGCGTCTGCTGGGCAACGTCGCCGGTGGCGCAAACCGCCGTCGCTTGGCTGCATCTTTCGCGAAAGGCACAGCCCTGGAAGCCCGGCCCGATCTTCGGCACCGTGCCCGGGATGCTGCCGAGGGGATCGCCACGCTTGACCTTGCCCGGGACCGGCACGCAGGCCAGCAGGCCATGGGTGTAGGGATGCGTCGGCTGGCCAAACAGCTCGGCCACCGGCCCGCTCTCCACCACCCGGCCGGCATACATCACGCTCACCCGTTGGGCCATGCGCGCGACAATGCCGAGGTCATGGGTGATCAGCAGGATGCCCAGGCCCAGCTCGGCCTGAAGCTCCTGCAACAGGCGCAGGATCTGCGCCTGCACCGTCACGTCCAGCGCCGTGGTCGGCTCGTCGGCGATCAGTAGCCGCGGTTCGCACATCAGCGCCATCGCGATCATCACCCGCTGGCGCAGCCCGCCGGACAACTGGTGCGGATACTGCGCCAGGCGCATCCCCGGCGCGGTGATCCCCACGCGGCCCAACAGGAACGCCGCGCGCTCCAGGGCCGCCGCCTTGCTGCCACCGCGATGGCGCACGAACACCTCGGCCATCTGCGACCCCACCGTGTAGGCCGGGTTCAGCGAGGTCATCGGTTCCTGGAAGATCATCGCCATCGCGTCGCCGCGCAGCCGGCCCATCTCGCGCTCGGACAGGCCGGACAACTCCTGGCCCTCGAAACGGATCGCCTCGGCCGAACGCACCCCGCCGCGCGCCAGCAATCCCATCACCGCCAGCGAGGTCACCGACTTGCCGCAACCGGACTCGCCCACCAGGCAATGCGTCTCACCGCGCGCCACTGACAAGGAAATCCCGCGAACCGCCTCAGTCCTATTGCCGAACCGAACCCGCAAGCCATCAACCTGAAGCAACATGTCGCTCATGCGAAGCCTCGGCGTGGCGGTGGGGCAAGGAAGGGAAGCAAGGCCAGGGCTCTGCCCTGGACCCGCTGGGGCCGGCGGCCCCAGACCCCATTCGTTAAGGGCCTTCGGCTACCGGGGCCTGCTCGGCCCTGGTCAAAGGCCGAGCA
>CAXNGD010000218.1:0-5361 GCA_964201575.1 Acetobacterales bacterium
CCGTCAACGTGTCCAGGCCAGACAGCCAGTTACGGAAAATCGCGTCGTCCATCGATGCGCTCCAAACAGGGCGTTTGACCGGATTCTACAGAGCACATACGATTCGAGAACAGAGCCAAGTTTTTTGGTTCTTTTTTTCAAAAAAGAACGCCTTTCTTTTCTACTGGAGTCACCATGACCTTCAAAACCCTCGACGGCCTCGACGTCACCGGCAAGCGCGTGCTGCTGCGCGCCGACCTCAATGTGCCGGTGCGCGACGGCAAGATCTCGGACCTCACCCGGATCGAACGGCTGTGCCCCACCATCCGGGAGCTCTCGGAAAAGGGCGCGAAGGTCATCGTGTGCAGCCATTTCGACCGGCCGAAGGGCAAGCGGGTGCCCGAGATGTCACTGGCCCCCATGGCAGTGGCGCTTGGCGAAGTGCTGGGCCGCCGCGTCAGCTTTGCCGATGACTGCATCGGAGCGCCGGCCGAACAGGCGATTGCCGCTTTGGCCAATGGCGATATCGCCGTGCTGGAGAACACCCGCTACCACAAGGAAGAGGAGGCCAACGACGCCGGCTTCGCCGCCCAGCTGGCCGCCCTGTGCGACATCTTCGTCAACGACGCCTTCTCGGCGGCCCATCGCGCCCATGCCAGCACCGAGGGCGTGGCGCATCTGCGCCCGGCCTATGCCGGAAGGCTGATGCAGGCCGAGTTGGAAGCGCTGGGGGCAGCCCTGCTGCATCCCGACCGCCCGGTGATGGCGATTGTCGGCGGGGCCAAGGTCTCGACCAAGCTCGACCTGCTTGGCAACCTGGTCAGCCGGGTCAACATGCTGGTGATCGGCGGCGCCATGGCCAACACCTTCCTGTCGGCCCAGGGCATCAACGTCGGCAAGTCGCTGCAGGAAGCCGAGATGCATGCCACCGCATTGGACATCCTGGCCAAGGCGAAGGCCGCCGGCTGCGAGATCGTGCTGCCGGTGGATGCCGTGACCGCCACCGAGTTCAAGGCCAACCCGCCGACCAAGACCGTGCCGGTGGGGTCGGTGCCCTCGGACTCGATGATCCTGGATATCGGCCCCGCCTCGGTTGCCGCCTTGATCTCCAAGCTGGCCTCGGCAAAGACCTTGGTCTGGAACGGTCCGCTCGGCGCCTTCGAGATCGCGCCTTTCGATACCGCCACAGTCGCGCTCGCCAAGGCCGTGGCCGCGGCTACCCAGGCGGGAAAGCTGCGCAGCGTGGCCGGCGGCGGCGACACGGTGTCCGCCCTGCGCCATGCCGGCGTCAGCGCGCAGATGAGCTACGTCTCCTCGGCGGGCGGCGCCTTCCTGGAGTGGATGGAGGGCAAGGTGCTGCCCGGGGTCGCAGCGCTGGGCTGAACCGGGCGCGATTTTTAGTCCGCGGCGTTTACCGCCGATTCACCTGTCGTCGGCCAAACTGGCGACATGATCTCGAACCTGTCCCTCTCGGCCTTCTCCGCCACCGACCTTCGGCCCGCATCGGCGCGAACGCCGGTCGGCCGCGGGGAAGAAACTAAGGCCGCCAGCGCCGAGTTGGCCGCTGCCCGCGCAGCCGCCGCGGCCCAAGGAGCTGAGACACGTGCATCCACACGGGCCGCCTCCGAGCGCCCGCCGGTCGAGGCGACACCAGGCGTCAACCGCGTACGCGCCCAGTCCGATACCCGGCCCGCGCCGGGCGCCTTGTCGCTGGGCACCCTGCCGCCGCCCAACCCGGGCAAGCCGGCGCCGCGGGGATCGCTGCTCGACCTGTCGGTCTAATCGCCGCACCGGCCCCGGCGGGGGATTGAATTCGCCGCGCCACACGGGCATTTAATGCGCATGCCGAATTTCGTGCGCCAGATTCCGGAAGGCGACAACCGCGAGCGCAACATCTGCGGCGATTGCGGCCATATCGCGTACGAGAACCCCAAGATCGTTGTCGGCACCGTGGTCGCCCATGAGGGCCGGATCCTGCTGTGCCGCCGCGCCATCGAACCGCGCCGCGACTACTGGACGCTGCCGGCCGGCTACATGGAACTCGGCGAAACGCTGGAGGCCGGCGCAATGCGCGAGGCCCAGGAGGAGGCCGAGGCCGATATCGCGCTCGACGGCGTGCTGGCGATGTTCTCGATCAGCCGCATCGGCCAGGTCCAGGTGATCTTCCGCGGCCGTTTCGCCGACCCTGCCCTGCCCCGTTTCGCGGCGGGCCCGGAGAGCCTGGAGGTTGGGCTGTTCGCCTGGGCCGACATTCCCTGGAACCGCATCGCCTTCCCCACCGTGCGGTGGGCGCTGGATGCGTGGCGGGCCAACCCGCTGGGTGCCCTCGGCGCGCCGGTTGGCAACCCGCCGGAAAACCCCACCGGCACCGCGCGGCCAGCCGGCGTATGACCCGCTTAGCCGCCGCATTGGCCGCAATTCTGTTGTCCGCCATGCCGGCGCTGGCGGATAAGGCGCCAACCATGCTGCCAGGCAGCATGCCATCCCTCAGCCAGGGCCGCGCCGGCCCGCAGGCCTTCGCCCCGGCCCCGATGCCGAACCCGAACATCATCCCGCCGACGATCCAGCGCGATCCCAATGCGATCCAGCTCCGCCCCGGCCTGACCCGCACCCCCACCGGTCAGGCAAACAGCGGCGATGGCTTCGCCAATGGCTCGGCCTACAACGGCCAGTTGGAGAAACGCAACCGCAGCGGTGGCTTCGGCTCAAGCGTCGCGCCGAGCCTGAACTTCAAGATGCCGCTGCAGGTAGACCTGCGGTAGCGGCTACCGGGCGGCGACGAAGCGTTCGAGCCAGTGAATGGTGTAGTCGCCTGACTGGAACGTCTTATCTTCCAGGATGCGGGCATGCAGCGGCAGGGTGGTCTTGATCCCCACCACCACGAATTCGGCCAGGCTGCGCCGCATCCGCGCTATCGCCTCTGCCCGCGTCGGCGCGTGGACGATCAGCTTGGCGATCATGCTGTCGTAGAACGGCGGCACTGAATACCCGGCATAGAGCGCCGAATCGACGCGCACCCCCAGCCCGCCCGGGGCATGGAAGGCGGTGACCCGGCCGGGGCTGGCGGTGAAGGTGTCGGGGTCCTCGGCGGTGATGCGGCATTCGATGGCATGGCCTCTGAAGGTCACGTCCTTCTGCGTGTAGCCCAGCGTCTGGCCGGCAGCGATACGGATCTGTTCGCGCACCAAATCGATGCCGCAGACCATCTCGGTGACCGGGTGCTCCACCTGAAGCCTGGTGTTCATTTCGATGAAGGCGAAATGCCCGTCCTGGTAGAGGAATTCCAGCGTGCCGGCGTTGCGATAGCCGAGCTTGGCCAGGCCGGAGGTGACGGTGACGCCGAGGGCATCGCGCTGCTCCGGCGTGATGGCGGGCGAGCCGGCTTCTTCCAGCAGCTTCTGGTGCCGGCGCTGCAGCGAGCAGTCGCGCTCGCCAAAATGCACCACGTTGCCGTGGGCGTCGGCCATCACCTGCATCTCGATGTGGCGGGGGCGATCGAGATACTTCTCGATATAGACGGCATCGTTGCCGAAGGCGGCCTTGGCCTCGCCGCGGGCGACGCGCCAGGCTTCTTCCAGGCCATCGGCGGAGGTGGCCACCTTCATGCCGCGCCCGCCGCCACCGGCGGCGGCCTTGATCAGCACGGGGTAGCCGATGCTCTCGGCCACGGCGGCAGCTTCGTCCAGGTCGGTCACCTCGCCGGCGGAGCCCGGCACCAATGGGACACCGAGCGAGGCCATCGCGGTCTTGGCGGCGATCTTGTCGCCCATCATGCGGATGTGGTCTGGCGACGGGCCGATGAAGGCCAGGCCGTGCGCCTCGACCATCGCGGCAAAGTCGGCGTTCTCGGACAGGAAGCCGTAGCCGGGATGGATCGCATCCGCCCCGGTGATGTTGGCCGCCGAGAGGATGGCGGGGATCTTGAGGTAGCTGTCGCGGGCCGGCGGCGGGCCGATGCACACGCTCTCATCAGCCAGGCGGACATGCATCGCCTCGGCATCGGCGGTGGAATGCACCGCCACCGTGGGGATGCCGAGTTCGCGGCAGGCGCGCTGGATGCGCAGCGCGATTTCGCCGCGATTGGCGATCAGGATCTTGCGGAACAAGGCGCTATTCCAGCACGAGCAGCGGCTGGCCGTATTCCACCGGCTGTCCCGGCTCGACCAGGATGCGCAGCACGGTGCCGGCCTTCTGGGCGCGGATCTGGTTATAGGTCTTCATCGCCTCGATCAGCAGCAGGGTCTGGCCGACGGTGACGCTCTGGCCGACGGCAATGAACGCGGCCGCGCCCGGCTCCGGCGAGAGATAGGCCACGCCGACCATCGGGCTGAGCACCGCGCCGGGGTGCTTGGCGTCATCGGCGGCCGGCGGGGCAGCCGGGGCGGCGGCTACCGGCGCGGCAGCCTGGGCCGGCATCTGGGCAGACATGTGCTGGGTGATCGCGGCGGGGGTTCGGGCCAGGCGCACCTTGCCGTCCTTGGTTTCGACCTCGATTTCGGTGAGGCCAGTATCGACCAGGATCTCGGCCAGGGCCCGCACGGTCTTGGGGTCAAAGCTGGGCTTGGGGTCGAAGCTCGGGTGGCTCATGCGCGTTGCTCCAGTATGTCCGCCATGGCCGTCAGCGCCAGGGCGTAGCCGCCGACGCCGAGGCCGCAGATCACGCCGACCGCCGCCTTGGAGACGAAGGAGTGATGGCGGAACTCCTCGCGGCGGTGGATGTTGGTGATGTGCACCTCGATCACCGGCACCTCGGTGGCCAGCAGGGCATCCATCAGGGCGATCGAGGTGGTGGTGTAGCCGGCCGGGTTGATGACGATGCCGGCAGCACGGCCACGGCATTGCTGGACCCAGGTGATCAGCTCGCCCTCGCCATTGGTCTGGCGGAAATCGATGGCCAGGCCGAGCTGTTCGGCGGTCTCGGCGCACAGGGCCTCGACGTCGTCCAGCGTGGCGCTGCCATAGAGATGCGGCTGGCGCAGGCCCAGCATGTTCATGTTCGGGCCGTTGAGCACGGCGATGAGCGGCAGGGATGAAGGTGTTGGCATGGCGGCAGGCCGTAGCACAGCGGGGCGTATGGCTTCAATGCGCCCGTCGGGTAAGGGGGTTTCTTGTCGGGGGGCCGAGGCGTGCCCATACTCGGATGATGACCGATATCGGACGTACCGTTGGCTTTAGCGTGAATGGCGAGGCCCGGGCGTTGGCGGGGCCGATGACGGTTGCCGACCTGTTGGTCGCGTTGGGGTTGGATGAGCGGAAGGTGGCGGTGGAGCGGAACGAGGCGATCGTGCCGCGCTCGGTCTATGGCACGACATGGCTTGCGCCAGGCGACAGCCTGGAAATCGTGCATTTCATCGGAGGGGGCTGAGGTGATGGATCAGGTTG
>CAXNGD010000219.1:0-5348 GCA_964201575.1 Acetobacterales bacterium
AGCCCGATGTGCAATGCGCCAGATTGATGCAGCGCGCCCGGCCTTCGTAATCCTCGGATGCGATCGCGCTGTCGCTCGGCCACCAATGCCAGCCAAGCTTGTTGATCGCACCGGCCAGGATCTCGCCCGAGCGCCCCAGCGGCAGCGGCGGCATCTGTGCCGCGTGGGGCGGGTAGGCGGGATCGCCGGCCAGGCCGGAGACGCCGGTGATGCGGTCATTCTCGTCGTAGAACGGGGCCAGGGTCTGGTAGTCGATCGGCCAGTCATCGGCGATGCCGTCGAGCGACTTCACCCGGAAATCGCTGGGGTGGAAGCGCGGGAAATGCCCGGCATAGAGCACGGTGCCGCCGCCGACGCCGTTGAAGTTGCCGACATGGATCGGCGAGTTGTCCTCGTTGATCGGATAGTCGGTCGGCCGCGCCCGGCGGTTGGGCGAGATCGCGAAGTCGCCGAGCTGGCGGGCTTCCCAGTCTCGGCCGGAGGTCGGGTAGTCCTGTGGCTTCATCCAGTCGCCCTGTTCAAGGCAGACGATGCGCATCCGCGTATCGGCCAGGCTCCAGGCCACGGCGGCGCCGGACGCGCCAGCACCGATGATCAGCACATCAACCGTATCGCCCACGCCTCGCTCCCGGAAAGCTGGTACGTAGTCGATGACGGGCGGGCGGGGTTGTCAACGGTCAGGGGGTGGTCAAAGGAAGACTTTTTTTTGTTAACAAAAAGAAGCAAAAAAACTTCATTCGATTGGGCCGTCCTCCTCCGCCATATCTGACCTTGGGGAAACAACCACGCGCCCCGCACTTCGCTCGGCATGACGGAGTGCAAATGGGTAAAGTTTTTTTGCTTCTTTTTGTTCACAAAAAGAAGACTCTTCCAAATAGTCTGCCCGGGGGGACGTGCTACGCCCCCCCGGATCGGATCAGGCCGCGCGCACGTTGGTAACGAAGCTGGCCACTTCCGCGTTGAGCCGTTCGGCCTGGTGCGACAGGTCGCTGGCGGCAGCCAGCACCTGGCTGGCGGCATTGCCGGTCTCGTTGGCGGCCATGCTCACCCCGGAGATGTTGCTCGTGACCTCCTGGCTGCCGGTCGCTGCCTGCTGCACGCTGCGGGCGATCTCGGCCGTAGCGGCACCTTGTTCCTCCACCGCGGAGGCGATCGAGGTGGCGATGCGGCTGACTTCGCCGATCGTGCCGACGATTGCCTTGATCGCCTCCACGGCCTCGGCGGTCGAGGTCTGGATCTGGGTGATCTGATGGCTGATCTCCCCGGTTGCCCGCGCGGTCTGCGCCGCCAGGCCCTTGACCTCGGAGGCCACCACCGCGAAGCCCTTGCCAGCATCGCCGGCACGCGCCGCCTCGATCGTGGCGTTCAGTGCCAGCAGGTTGGTCTGGGCGGCGATGCTGCTGATCAGGCTGACGACATCGCCGATTTTCTGCGAGCCCTCGGCCAGGGCGCGCACGATATTGTCGGTCCGCTCGGCCTCGCGCACTGCCTGGTTGGTGATCTCCGCCGGATGCGCCACCTGGCGGCTGATCTCGCCGATCGAGGCGCCCAGCCCCTCGGCGCTGGCCGCCACGGTCTGGACGTTGGTGCTCATTTCCTCGGCGGCGCTGGCCACCACCGATGCCTGGACGTTGGTCTGGCTGGCGGTGCTGGTCATCGACTGGGCGGTGGCCTCCATCTCGGTGGCCGCCGCGGTCAGGGCACCGACCGTGCCGCCGACTGCCGCCTCGAAGCTGCGCACCAGCTCGGCCAGTTTCTGGGCGCGAACCTCCTTGGCGAGACGCTCGGCCTCCTGGGCGGCGGCCAGGCGCTCGGCCTCCATGCCGTTGTCGCGGAACACCGTCACCGCATTCGCCATTTCGCCGACCTCGTCCTTGCGGCGTTGCGCCGGGATTTCCACCGAGAAATTGCCGGAGGCGAGCGTCGTCATGGCATTGGTCATTTGCGTGATCGGCGTGGCGATGCCGCGCGACAGGGTAACGCCGAGCAGGATCGCGATGACGATCGCGCCAGCGCCGCCGCCAATGATCGCCGTCATGGTCGTCGAAACGGCCTCGGCCTGCGCAGTCGCGCGGGTCGCCAGCAGCGCATGCTCGACATCGGCGATCTCCTCCAGTTTGGCCCGGAAGCCGTCCATCGAGGCTTTGCCGGCGCCGCCCGCCTCCATGGCGCGGGCCTGTTCACGGGTCAGGGGATCGGCCATCAGTGCGATCTCCTTCTTCGCGATGCCGGTGTACCAAGCGCTCGCGAGCGCATCGAGGTGCCCGAGCCGGGTCTGCTGTGCAGCGTTGTCGGAGGAGAGCTCTTTGACCTTGGCGAAGGCCTTCTCGTACAGCGTGCGACCCATATGGTAGGGGGCAAGAAGGCCGTCCTCGCCCGAGACGAGATAGCCGCGGACGCCATTTTCCTGATTGACCATGCCTAGCAGAGCCTGGTCGAGTGTCCCGAGGACGGCATAAGTGTGGGTCGTCCACCTCGCGCTCTGGTTGAGGAACGACACACGATCGGAGATGAATCCGAGGACTCCACCCACGAGCAGGATCAGGGCCCCGAATCCAACGATCAGTTTGCGGGCGATTTTGAGGTTGAGCCAGAAAGATAGTGCTTGTTCCCTGATGATCGAAGGTTCGTTGTGGGCGGACGGGCGGCAAGATGGCGGCATTGTGTTGTGAACCGGTTAACCCGGGCGGCAATTGTTGAGTCCGGATGCAGATTGCGGCATCCGCTTCATGGCCGCTGCGCTGGCGCGGCCGGGGGGCGAGGGCTACTGTCCGGCGATTGGCGCGACGATGGAGATGCGGATGGAATATCGCCGGATGGGGCGCAGCGGGTTGAAGGTGTCGGAGATCTGTCTCGGCACGATGACCTTTGGGCACGGCGCCGATGAGGGCGAGGCTGGGCGGATCCTGGATAGCTGTCTGGAGGCCGGGGTGAACTTTCTCGACACCGCCAACTCATACAATGGCGGGGAGAGCGAGAGCATGCTGGGGGCGCTGTTGCAGGGGCGGCGGCGGCGGCGGGTGGTGCTGGCGAGCAAGGTGTTCAACCCGATGGGGCAGGGGCCGAATGATTCCGGGGCCTCGCGGGCGCATATCATGCAGGCGGTCGAGGACAGTTTGCGGCGGCTGGGGACGGATTATCTGGACATCTACTATCTGCATCACGTGGATCACGACACGCCGCTGGAGGAATCGTTGCGGGCGCTGGACGACCTCGTGCGGCAGGGCAAGGTTCGCTATGCGGCGACGAGCAATTTCGAGGCGTGGCGGCTGATGGATGCGCTGTGGACCTCGGAGGTGAAGAACCTGTCGCGGTTCGAGTGCTATCAGCCGCAGTACAGCCTGGTGGTGCGGGATATCGAGCAGGAGATCGTGCCGGTCTGTGAGGCCAAGGGGCTGGGCGTGGTGGTGTGGGCGCCGATGGCGGGCGGGTATCTGACCGGCAAGTATCAGCCGGGGCAGGCGCAGGCGACGGGATCGCGCAGCGAGGAGGGCTGGGCGTTTCCGATGAAGTTCTTCCACCCCGACCATAGCAACGTGCTGGCGACGCTGTTGGAAGTGGCGGCGGAGCTGGGGCGCAGCCCGGCGCAGGTGGCGTTGCGGTGGGTGCTGGACCAGGGGTTTGTCACTTCGGCGATTGTCGGGGCGCGCAACCAAGGGCAGATCGAGGAGACGTTGCAGGCGGTGGGCTGGCGGTTGCCCGATGAGATGAAGGCGCGGTTGGACAGCGTGTCGGCGTTGCCGTTGCGGTATCCGCGGACGATGGAGGATGGGATGCGCGAGCGGCGGGCGGGGGCGGTTCGGATCGGCTAGATGTCCGGGCTGATGATCGCAGGGCTTGCCTGCGTGATGCTGTTCACGGCGTTCCTGTCCGGCATCTTCGGCATGGCGGGCGGCATGGTCCTGATGGGCGTGTTGCTGGCGGTGCTGCCGTTGCCGGCGGCGATGGCTTTGCATGCGGTGACGCAGATGGCGTCCAATGCGTGGCGGGCGGTGTTGTGGCGGCGGCATATCTCCTGGCGGCCGGTGGGGTTCTTTGTGATCGGGACGCTGGCGGCGTTGGCGCTATGGTCGGTGTTCCGGTGGGTGCCGGAGAAGGCGGTGGCGCTGGTGATGCTGGGGGTGACGCCGTTTTTGTTTCGGTTGTTGCCGGTTTCGATCAAGCCCAATCCGCTGGTGCCCGGGCATGGGGTGGCGATGGGCGGGGTTTGCATGTCGCTGATGCTGGTGTGCGGGGTGTCCGGGCCGTTGCTGGATACGTTCTTCCTGGGGGGCGGGATGGAGCGGCGGCAGATCGTGGCGACGAAGGCGGTGTGCCAGGTGATGGGGCACCTGGCGAAGCTGGTGTATTTCGGGGCGCTGGTGGCGGATGCGGCGGCGCTGGATCCCGTCATGCTGGGGTTGGCGATCGCGGCCTCGATGGCGGGGACGACGCTGGCGCGGCGGATCCTGGAGGCGATGACGGACAAGCAGTTCCGGGCTTGGGCGGATCGGGTGATTACGGTGATTGCGTTGTATTACCTGGGGCAGGGGGCCTGGTTGCTGGCGGTGGGATGATATTAGATACGTTATCGTAATAATAAAGGCGTGCGGAAGTGGCGCCGTACGGACGCGTTTTTGCGGAAGGGCGGGGCGCGGGCGGTGCCGGATGGGCGGTGTGCGGGTCCGGGCTTTTGGGTGGCGTTGTGGTGCGGGGAGTCCCAGATCTGGGTGTTGCGGATGCGGCGGGGTGGGGCATTGGGTTTCTGGCCGCGGGTATGATTGCGCGGGGTGTTCTGGCGGCGGGCGGCGGAGGGAGTCCGGGCGGTTTGGGGGCGGGGTGCGGGCGTGCGGGTGGTGGGGGTTGCTTGCGGCGGGGGGAGTTGGCCGTCCTGCCAGGCCTGGAACAGGGCTTCCAGGCGGGCGAAGATGCGGGTGAGGCAGGCGATGATCACGGTGTGGATGGCGCGTCCGGAATCCAGGCGCGGTTCTCCTGTGCCTGCACAGCTTTGCGCAGGCCGGCGATCTGTGCGCCGAGGGAGGGAGATATGGATTCCATGGGGAGAATAATAACTAACTTTATTCGATAAGGCAAGGGGAAAATGAGGGGGTGGGGCAGATTTTTTTGCCAAGCGGTTGGGGGACGGAAGCGTGGATGTCTCGCTACGCTCGACATGACGGGAGGGGGGCGAACGGATAAAGTTTTTTTGCTTGGCGGATTAAAGTTTGGGAGCGAACGCCGCCGGGAGGCCCTATAGGATAGGGTGTCCCGATGGGTTCTCACCGACGCGCGCTGACGATTGTTGATCGGACGACGATTGAGCTTCGTTTGCAGGACGGCTGGAGCGTGCGGGCGATAGCTGCGGCTCT
>CAXNGD010000220.1:0-5338 GCA_964201575.1 Acetobacterales bacterium
GCAAATCGTGCGCGACTGGGTGGTGCGCTTCAACGCCGAGGGGCCTGACGGGCTGCGCGACCGCAAGGCGCCCGGCCCCACGCCGCTGCTGAACGAGGCGCATCGCGCCGCGCTGCTGGAGATCATCGAGCGTGGCCCGACACCGGCCATCCATGGCGTGGTGCGCTGGCGCATCACCGATCTCGGCCAGTGGCTGTGGGAGGAGTTCCGGGTCTCGGTCTCGCCGCAGACGCTGAGCCGGGTGCTGCGCGGCATGGGGCTGCGCAAGCTCTCGGCCCGGCCGAAGCACCACGCCCAGGCCGAGGGCGCCATTGCGGCGTTCAAAAAAAGTTTCCAACCACGCTGGCAGGCATCGGGCAGGATCAGGGCATCGCGCCCGACACCCTCGAGATCTGGTTCGCAGACGAGGCCCGCATAGGCCAGAAGAACAAGATCACCCGGCGCTGGGCGCGGCGTGGCACAAGGCCGGTGGCGCCGCAGGACCAGCGCTACGCCTCCACCTACATCTTCGGCGCCGTTTGCCCACGGGAGGGCAAAGGGGCGGCCCTGGTGCTGCCCTACTGCAACACTGAGGCGATGGGTCTGCACCTGGCCGAGATCGCTACCATGGTCAGCCCAGACCGCCACGCCGTGCTGCTGCTCGACCAGGCCGGATGGCACCTGTCCGCCGCCCTCACCGTCCCGCCCAACATAACATTGCTGCCGCTGCCGCCGAAGTGCCCCGAGCTCAACGTCATGGAGAACGTCTGGCAGTTCATGCGCGACAACTGGCTGTCCAACCGCGTCTTCGCCAGCTACGACGCCATCGTCCAAGCATCCAAAAACGCATGGAACTTCCTCGCGGAAGACCCAATGCGGATCGCATCCATCGGACATAGGCAGTGGGCGTGTGTCAGAAGCTAGGGCGGTTGGTATAACCGACTTCCATCGGTAACGCCGGGTCAGCCACCCATTCCAGCAGCGAGGCGTCGTACAGCTTGACGTCGGTATGCCCGAGCATGGTCAGCACCAGCGCATCCGCACTCGCCGCAATCCCGCCGCCACAATAGGTGATCACCCGCCGGTCCAGCGCCCCCACCGCCGCGAACCGCGCCCGCAGCACGTCGGCCGGCAACAGCGTCTGCGTCGCGGGATCAACCAGTTGTCCCGCCGCCACGTTCACGCTGCCGGGAATCCGCCCCGTCCGCCCGTAATGCACCCCGCCGGCCCCGGTATGCTGCTCCGGTCGCAATGCGTTGATGGTGCACACTGCGCCGTCGCCAATCGCCGCCAGCACCTCGTCCCGGTCGGCCATCAGCGGCCGCGGGGCGCGCGCGGTGAAGCTGCCCGCCGGGCGCAATCGCCCTGCGCCGGTCTCCGCCGGCCGGCCTTCCGCCGCCCATTTGTGCCAGCCGCCATCCAGCACCGCCGCGTTGTCATGACCGAACACCCGCAACAGCCACCACACCCGGCTGGACCACGACAGGATATCGGTGCTGTACAGCACCACCCGCGTCCCGTCCCCCACCCCCAGCCGCGCCATCGCCGCAGCAAACCGCGCCGCCGACGGCATCATGAAGCGCAGCGCATGGTCGGGATCGGACAGGTCTGCCTGGAGATCGACAAACTGCGCCCCCGGAATGTGCCCGCGCTCGAACTCCGGCCGCCCGGAGATCGGCGTGGTGCCGACCACGGGGGCGGGGACGAGCCGCGTGGTGACGTCCAGTACCACCAGGTCGGGGTCGTCGAGATGGGCGGCCAGCCAGGCCGTGTCGACCAAATGCTCCGGATGGGCAAAGCCTGCCATGTATGCGCTCTCCAAAAAGCAAGGGCAGGGCTCTGCCCTGCACCCGCTGGGGCGTCGCCCCAGGCCCCGTCCAATGCGGTCAAGAGGTACTAGCCAGACACACCCATCGCCCAGGCCAGCACGCCCTTCTGCGCGTGCAACCGGTTCTCCGCCTCGTCGAACACCACGCTCTGCGGCCCGTCGATCACCTCGTCCGTGACCTCCTCGCCGCGATGCGCCGGCAGGCAATGCATGAAGATCGCGTCCGCCGCGGCCTTGGCCATCAGCGCCCCGGTGACCCGATACGGCGCCAACAGGTTGTGGCGGCTGGAGCCTTCCTCCCCGCCCATGCTGACCCAGGTATCGGTCACCACACAGCGCGCGCCAATTACCGCCGCCGCGGGATCGTCGGTCAGCTCGATCTTCGCCCCCTGGCTGCGCGCCCATTCCACCAGCTCGGCCGGCGGCCGCAGGCTCGCAGGCGTGGCCAGCCGCAGGGTGAAACCGAACCGCGCCGCACTCTCGATCCAGCTGGTGGCCACGTTGTTGCCATCGCCGCACCACGCCACCACCTGGCCGGCGATCGGCCCGCGATGCTCCTCAAACGTCATCACATCGGCCATCAGCTGCACCGAGTGGCTCTCATTGGTCAGACCGTTGATCACCGGCACAGTGGCGTGCTCGGCCATCTCCAACAGCCGCTCATGCGCATGGGTCCGCATCATGATCGCATCGACATAGCGGCTCAGCACCTTCGCCGTGTCGGCAATCGTCTCGCCCCGCCCCAGCTGCATGTCCGCCGAGGTCAGGTTGATCACATCGCCCCCGAGCTGGCGCATGCCAACCTCGAAGCTCACCCGCGTACGCGTGGACGGTTTCTCGAAAATCAGCGCCAGCACTTTGCCAGCAAGCGGCTTCGTCGTGGCCCCGCCTGCCTTCAGCGTTCGCTTATAGCCGCTCGCCACATCCAGCATGTGGCGCAGGGTCGCGCCGTCATGGTCGCGGATATCGATGAAGTGGCGAGGCGCCGAAGCCGCCCCGCCCTTCACAATGCCAGCCTGCGCCGACGAGCGGCGCAAAGCCCCTCCACTCACGGCACACCCCTCGGGCTGCGGCCCATCACTGCGCCGCAGCCTTGGCCGCCGTTGACAGGCCCAAGGCAGCCCGGCGCATCATGCCCAGCGCCTCGCCGATGTCGGCCTCGGTGGTGACCAGCGGCGGCACCAGACGCACCACGTTCTCGCCTGCGGTGACCGTCATCAGCCCCTCGCCGGTGAACGCCACCTGCACCTGGCCGGCAGGGATCACGCACTTGATGCCCTGCATCAGCCCGCGCCCGCGCGATTCGGCGAAGATCGCCGGGAATTCGGCAATCAGCTTGTTCACCCCGGCGGTCATCAGCTCGCCCTTGTGGATCACACCATCCAGGAAGCCCGGCGCCAGCAGCACGTCCAGCACCGCATTGCCCGCCGTGCAGGCGAGCGGATTGCCGCCATAGGTGGTGCCATGCGTGCCGGGAACCAGGCGCTTGCCAACCCATTCCTTGGCCAGCACCGCACCCAGCGGGAAGCCACCGCCAATGCCCTTGGCCGACGAGATCACATCCGGTTCGATGCCGGCCCACTCATGCGCGAACAGCTTGCCGGTGCGCCCCATGCCGCACTGAACCTCGTCCAGCGCCATGATCAGGCCGAACTCGTCGCACATGGCGCGCAGGTCGCGCATGAACTGGATGTCGGCCGTCCGCATGCCGCCTTCGCCCTGCACCGGCTCAACCATGATGCCTGCGGTGGTGCCGTCGATGGCATCGCGCACCGCGTTCATGTTGTTCAGCGGCACGTGCTTGAACCCCTCAACCCGCGGGCCGAAACCCTCTAGGTAATGGTCGTTGCCGGTCGCCGCCAGCGTCGCCAGGGTGCGGCCATGGAACGCGCCTTCGAAGCAGATGATGCCGAAACGCTCCGGCTTGCCGGTCGCGGACATCGTCTTGCGCACCATCTTGATCATGCCCTCGTTCGCCTCGGCGCCCGAGTTGCAGAAGAACACGGTGTCCGCGAACGTGTTCGCCACCAGCCGGGCGGCAAGCTCTTCGGCCTGCGGGATCCGGTACAGGTTCGACACATGCATCACCTTATGCGCCTGCGCCGAAATCGCGTCGGCCAGGTGCTTGTTGCCATGTCCGAGCGAGGCCGTGGCGATGCCCGACCCGAAATCGAGGAATCGTCGCCCGTCGGTCGTCCACAGCCAAGCACCCTCGCCCCGCTCGAAAGCGAGATCGGCACGGTTGTAGTTCGGCAACAGGGCGGAAATCATATCCGGGTGACCCTCATTGGTCCCTCTGCGGGGACGTTTGGTTTGTTCCGTGGGCATATGCCCGGGTTCCGCCGGCACAAAAGCCAGCCGCACCCCTGTGCGACCGGTTCCGGGGAAGCGGAAACAATGGTCTGGCCGGCGGGCGGAAGTCAAATGGCGCCGACGCTTCGCATGGCCGG
Organism: Acetobacterales bacterium; assembly: GCA_964201575.1. Classification (GTDB taxonomy): domain Bacteria; phylum Pseudomonadota; class Alphaproteobacteria; order Acetobacterales; family Acetobacteraceae; genus CAMDGX01. The sequence continues at coordinate 4,258 of CAXNGD010000220.1, forward strand.
ATTGCAACGGCCAATTTGCTCGAACCGCATTGCGTGCGAAGACTCGCCCATGCGCCGCCCCATCCCTCCCCCCGGCCCCGCACCCACCGAAGCCGCCCTGCACGAAGCGGCGCTGACCCATCTCGCCCGTTACGCCACCACCCGCGCCGGCCTGATCGCCGTGCTCGACCGCCGCATCGCCCGCTGGCTGCGCGCCACCGAGCGGGACGAAACCACCGAATCCGCCGCCCAGGCCGCCCGCCAGGCCGCCCGAAGCGTCGCCGACAAATTGGTCGCCCTCGGCGTGCTCAACGACGCCGCCTTCGCCGAAAGCCGGGCCCGCAGCCTCACCCGCGCCGGCCGCTCGCGCCGCGCCGTCGCCGCCCACCTCGCCGCCCGCGGCATCGCATCCGAAACCGCCCAGACCGTGCTGCCGGACAACCCCGAAGCCGAACTCGCCGCCGCCATCGCCCATGCCCGCCGCCGCCGCCTCGGCCCGTTCCGCACCGCCCCCGCCGACCCGGCCCGCCAGATGAAGGAACTCGCCGCCTTCGCCCGCGCCGGCTTCTCCCGGGACATCGCGCAGCAGGCCCTGCGGATGGACCATGACACCGCCGAGGCCCTGTTGCGGGCTGCCCGCACGGCTTGACGTGCCAGGCCGGTGCCATTGAGTGTGGTTCGGACAGCCTGCAACCGGCATCGGAGGTTCGCGTGATCACCGTCTATGGCTTCGCCGCCAGCGGCAATTGCTGGAAGGTCACCACGATCCTGCGCCTGACCGATCGCGCCTATCGCTGGGTGGATGTCAATTCCAACGCCGGTGAAACCCGCACCCCGGCCTTCCTGGCGCGCAACCCGAACGGCAAGGTGCCCGTGGTGGCGCTCGAAGACGGCCAATACATCAGCGAAAGCTGCGCCATCCTCTGCCACTTCGCCGAAGACACGCCCTGGCTGCCGCCGCCGGGCCTGGCCCGCACGCGGGTCCTGGAATGGCTGTTCTTCGAGCAATACAGCCACGAGCCCTACATCTCGGTGGCCCGCAACATCATCACCTACCTGAAACAGAAGGACCAGCAGCTCCCCCGTTTGCACGACTGCTGGG
>CAXNGD010000221.1:0-5324 GCA_964201575.1 Acetobacterales bacterium
TTCTAATGGATGAAGTTTTTTTGCTTCTTTTTGTTCACAAAAAGAAGGCTTTTCTTGCTTACTTGTTCAGCTCAGCAGGACTTTGACGTAGCTGCCCGGTGCGTCGTCCAGGGCTGGGAGTTTGCCGTCGCCGGGGGTTCGGGCTTTGACTTGGCGTTTGTCCTGGGCGGTGATCCAGCGTTGCCAGTCGGGCCACCAGGAGCCGGCGATTTCGGTGGCGCCGGCGAACCAGGCTTCGGGGTCTTCGGGCAGGTCGTTGTTGAGCCAGTGGCTGTATTTGCCGCCTTCGGGGGGGTTGACGACGCCGGCGATGTGGCCGGAGGCGGCGAGGACGAAGCGGTTTTCACCGCGGAGGAGGTGGGCGCCGCGGTAAGTGGCGCGCCAGGGGGCGATGTGGTCTTCGCGGGTTGAGATGAAGTAGGCGGGGACTTGGACTTTGGTGAGATCGATTTGGGTACCGGCGAGGGTGATGCCGCCGGGTTCGGCGAGTTTGTTGTCCTGGTACATGTTACGAAGATAGAAGGAGTGCATTTTGGCGGGCATGCGGGTGCTGTCGGAATTCCAGTACAGCAGGTCGAAGGGGAAGGGGTCGTTGCCGAGGAGGTAGTTGTTGACGACGAAGGACCAGATGAGGTCGTTGGCGCGGAGCATGTTGAAGGTGGTGGCCATTTCGGAGCCTTCGAGGAAGCCCCGCTTGTTCATCTTGTCTTCGAGTTGCTTGATCTGTTCTTCGTCGATGAAGACATTCAGCTCGCCGGATTCGCGGAAGTCCATCAGGGTGACGAAGAAGGTGGCGGATTTGATGCGGTCGTCGTTGTTGGCGGCCATCCAGGCGAGGGTGGAGGAGAGCAGGGTGCCGCCGAGGCAGTATCCGATGGCGTTGATGGCGCGTTCGCCGGTGGCGGCTTCGATGGCCGTGAGCGCGTCGAGGATGCCTTCGCGCATGTAGTCTTCGAAGTTTTTCTCGGCGAGTTTTTCGTCCGGGTTGACCCAGGAGACGATGAAGACGGTGTGGCCCTGGGCGGTGGCCCAGCGGACGAAGGAGTTCCGCGGGCGGAGGTCCAGGATGTAGAACTTGTTGATCCAGGGCGGGATGATGAGGAGGAGGCGCTTGAGCACTTTCTCGGTGGTTGGGGTGTATTGGATGAGCTGCATCAGGGCGTTCTGGTAGACGACCTTGCCCGGGGAGACGGCGATGTTTTCGCCGATCTTGAAGGCGTCGGTGTCGGTCATCTTGATGCGCAGGTTGCCTTTGCCGCGCTCGAGGTCGGAGAGGAGGTTTTGCAGGCCCTTGATGAGGTTTTCGCCGCCGGATTCGGCGGTTTTGCGCAGGACTTCGGGGTTGGTCATGAGGAAGTTTGACGGGCTCATCGCGTCGATGAACTGGCGGGAGTAGAAGTCGACCTTTTGGGCGGTGGCGGGTTCGAGGCCGTCGGCTTGTTTGACGACGTCGGTGATGTAGCGTGAGGAGAGCAGGTAGGACTGCTTGATGAAGTCGAAGACCTCGTTGTCCTTCCAGGCGTCGTCCTTGAAGCGGCGGTCGCGGGGGTCGCCTTGGATGACGGAGTCGGCTGGCATGCCCATCATGCGCTGGGCGGTGCTTTGCCAGAGCGACATGTAGTCTTTCCAGAAGCCGGCCTGGGCTTCGAAGAGTTTCTGGGGGTTGGTCATCAGGCGGGTGGTCATGTCCATGAAGGCGGCGCCGATGTTGAGCGGGTCGGCGTTGGGGGTGGTGGTGCCTTCGTCGGCCTGGCGCTTGAGCCAATCGGCCACGAGGCGCTGGCTGCGCTGGGCGATGTCGGACATGGAGCGGCTGAGCTCGGCGGGGTCGGGCATCTTGAAGGGGGCCGGGTCGGGGGTTTTGGGGTCGGCCATTCTGGGCGTCCTTTCCGTGGGCGGCGCGGGACTGCTACACCGGGGCGTTGGGGAGTGGATGCAGTTGATGCGACCCGAGTTTGGTGAGGCTGTTACAGGACGAGCATACATTGTTGTGGGCCGAGCCGCCAAAGGGGGGCGGGCCGGTGCGCGGGTTTGTGCCGTGGTGAGTGGGTTGATGGGGCTGGCGGCGTGCACTCCGGCGCCGGGGGCGGACCCGATTGTGTGGTGGCGGCAGTTGGAGGGCGGGCGCCTGGCGCAAGAGCGGCCGTTGGCGCCGAACGCGGATGCGCCGTATCCGAGCCTGGGCAGCGTGCCGGGACGGCCGGCGGCCACGGCGGCGGCGGAGCGCGGGAGCATCGCGGCGGGGCTGGAGGGGGATCGGCGGGATGGCGCGTTTGCGGCGAGCCAGCCGATTGTGACGCCGGTGGCGCGGCGGGCGGAGACGGTGGCGGCGCCGGTCGGGGGGATTGGGGCGTCGTTGGCGGCGGCTTCGGCGCCGGCACCGGCTGCGGCGCCTGCACTTACTCTGGCGGTGGTTGCGGCGCCGGTGATGGCGCGTCCGGTGCCGCCGCCGGCCGCGGTTCCGACGGTCGGAAGAGGGATTGCGGAGGCGGCGTTGGCGTTGCCCGCCGGGCCGCCGGCGGCGCCGCGCTTGCCGGGGGTGGCGGCGGTGACGGCACCGGCGCCGGCGGTGGCGGTGGGGTTTGCCGCGGGGTCGGCGGTTTTGCCGGAGGGGGCGGCGGAGGGGTTGCGCCGGCTGGCGGCCACGCGGGCGGGGCGGGATGTTTGGGTGGCGGGGTATGGTGAGAGTGCGGCCAGCGATGCGGCGAGCCAGGCGGGGACGCTGGGGCTGGGCTTTGCGCGGGCGCGGGCGATGGCGGTGGTGCTGGAGCAGGCGGGGGTGCCGGGGGCGGCGCTGCGGGTGGTGGGGGAGGCGGTCGGGCGGGGCGGGGTGGCGCGGATTGCCGAATGATGGCGTGCCCCTGGGCCAAGGCCGTGCGAGGCGCTAAGTGTCTGGTTCCTGCGTTTCCTCTGGAGTGCTGTTCATGACTCGTCCGCTTTCGATCGGTATCGCTGGCCTTGGTACGGTGGGCGGCGGGGTGCTGACCATGTTGCGGCAGAACGCCGATTTGATTGCCGCGCGGGCGGGGCGGGCGATTGCGGTGACCGCGGTTTCGGCGCGCGACCGGACGCGGGATCGCGGCATGGATCTCAGCGGGCTGCGTTGGTACGACGATCCCGTAGCGCTGGCGGGCGATGCCAATGTGGATGTGGTGGTGGAGGTGATCGGGGGGTCCGAGGGGCCGGCCAAGGCGTTGGTGGAGGCGGCGATCGCGGCTGGCAAGCAGGTGGTGACGGCGAACAAGGCGTTGCTGGCGGTGCATGGGGCTGGGCTGGCGGCGGCGGCGGAGAAGGCGGGGGTGATCCTGGCCTTCGAGGCGGCGGTGGCGGGCGGGATTCCGGCGATCAAGGCGCTGCGTGAGGGGTTGGCGGGGAATCGGATCAACCGTGTGGCGGGGATCCTGAACGGGACGTGCAACTATATCCTGACGGTGATGCGTGAACGCGGGCGGGAGTTTGCCGAGGTTTTGGCGGATGCGCAGAAGCTTGGGTATGCCGAGGCCGATCCGGCGTTTGATGTCGACGGGATTGATGCGGCGCATAAGCTGGCGATCCTGGCGGCGCTGGCGTTTGGGCGGCCGGTGGATTTTGGCTCGGTGTATGTCGAGGGGATCCGGCGGATTTCGGCGCTGGATATCGCGTTTGCCTCGGAGCTTGGCTATCGGATCAAGCTGTTGGGGATTGCGCGGGCGACCGAGGGCGGGATCGAGACGCGGGTGCATCCCTGCATGGTGCCGCAGACGGCGCCCATTGCCCGCGTCGACGGGGTGTTCAATGCGGTGGTGGCCGAAGGGGATTTTGTTGGGCGGGTGATGCTGGAAGGGCGCGGGGCCGGGGCGGGGCCGACGGGGTCGGCGGTGGTGGCCGATCTGATCGATATCGCGCGGGGGCGGGCCACGCCGGTTTGGGGGGCTGCCTCCGGGGCGTTGTCGGCAGCACCTTCGGTGCCGATGTCGGCGCATGTCGGGGCGTATTACCTGCGGTTGATGGTGGTGGACCGGCCGGGGGTGATTGCCGATGTCACCGCGGTGCTGCGGGATGCGGGGATTTCGCTGGAGAGCATGTTGCAGCGCGGGCGGTCGCCCGGGGAGGCGGTGCCGGTGGTGCTGGTGACGCATGAGACCGGGGAGGCCGCGATGCGCGCGGCGCTGGAGCGGATTGCGGCGCTGGGGGCGGTGTTGGAGCCGCCGGCTTTGATTCGGATTGAGCCTGCATAAAGAAAGATAAGGCCAGGGCTCCGCCCTGGACCCGGCAGGGGGCCGAGCCCCCTGCACCCCCACAACAAAGGGAGACTTCATATGGCCGACAAGCCGGAAGTTGTTACTGACCGCAATCTGGCACTGGAGCTGGTGCGGGTTACTGAGGCCGCGGCGCTGGCCGCCAGCTACTGGATGGGGCTGGGCAAGAAGAACGAAGCCGATGGGGCGGCGGTGACCGCGATGCGCCAGACCTTCGATACCGTGGCGATCGAGGGCACGGTGGTGATTGGCGAGGGCGAGATGGACGAGGCGCCGATGCTGTTCATCGGCGAGAAGGTGGGCGCCGGCGGGCCGAAGATGGATATCGCCGTCGATCCTCTGGAAGGCACCACGCTGACCGCCAAGGGCGGGCCGAATGCGATGGCGGTGGTCGCGCTGGCCGAGCATGGCAACTTCCTGCATGCGCCGGATATCTACATGGACAAGCTGGCCGTGGGCGGCGGGCTGCCGGACGGGGTGGTGGATATCGAGGCGCCGGTGCATGTGAATTTGCGCAACCTGGCGCGGGCGAAGAATCGCGATGTGTCCGATCTCGTGGTCTGTATCCTGGATCGCGACCGGCACAAGGAGTTGATCGCCAAGGTGCGTGAGGCAGGTGCCCGGATCATGCTGATCTCCGATGGCGATGTGGCCGGGGTGGTGGCGACCGCGCAGATGGACAGCGAGATCGACATCTACATGGGGTCCGGCGGCGCGCCCGAGGGGGTGCTGGCGGCGGCGGCGCTGCGCTGCATCGGCGGGCAGATGCAGGGGCGGTTGATGTTCGAGGATGACGCCCAGATTGCGCGCGCCAAGGAGATGGGGCTGGCCGATCCGCATCGCGTGCTGAACATTCTCGATATGGCACGCGGCGACGTGATGTTTGCCGCCACGGGGGTGACCACTGGGGCGATGCTGAAGGGCGTGCGGCGCTATGGCCATGGCGCGATGACGCATTCGGTGGTGATGCGGAGCAAGTCCGGGACGGTGCGGTATATCGAGGCGCATCATAACTTTGCGACCAAGACCTGGACGCCGCACTAGACCGGGCATGCAAAGGAAGGAAGGCCAGGGGGCCGAGCCCCC